>CAZZVF010000520.1:0-1520 GCA_964657355.1 uncultured Buchnera sp. | reverse complement strand
TTCAACGACGGCGCCGCGCCGGCGCTGCGCGGCAGCGTGGCCAGCGGCGACGCCACCGCCCTGCCGGAGCTGCTGGCGCAGCGGTTGCGGGCCGTCTTCTCCGACGCGCCTGTGGCCGTGCCGGTGTCCGATCTGGAAGACAGCTACAGCCGGGAGACCTTTGCCCGCGCGATGGCGTTTTTCGCGCAGCGGCAATGGTCGTCGGCGATCCAGCTGCTGCGGGTGCTGGTGCAGCTCGAGCCGGAGAGCGTGTCGGGCCGCCTGTGGCTGGTGCACGCGCTCTTGCGGGCGGGCGACCCCGGCGCCCAGTCGCTCGGCCACCAGCTGCTGGCCGAAGCAACGGCACGGGGCGACGAGCGGCTGCAGGCCCAACTGCATCTGGCGCTGGCGCGATCGGCGGCGCTCGGCCCCGTCGAGACGATGGCGCACCACCTTGCCGAAGCCGCGCGGCTGGCGCGTCGGCAGGCGCTCGACGACGAGGCGATAGAGACTGAAATGCTGCGGGCGTTCCACGCGCATGCCACCGGTGATCACCCGGCGTCGCGCGCCCACTACGAGCGTGTCGAGCAGGCCAGCCGTGCGGCGGGCAACGATCTGAGGCTGCTGATGTGCCTGTGCAACCGGGTCGAGTTGGAGCGGGAAGACGGCCGGCTGCTGACCGCGAAACTGCTCGCAGAAGACGCGCTGTCCGTCGCCAGGCGCTACAACCTGCCGTATGCGGCGTATTGCCTCGCCTCGCTGGCGGCCATCCATGCGGCGCTGGGGCTGCTGGACGTCGCGACAGCGCAGATGCAGCAGGCCATGGCCGGCCGCGAGTCGTGGCAGGACGTCGCAGTGGCCTCGCACCTGCTCGAAACCGCCCTCCTGGTCTATCGCGAGACCGATGACGCGACGCATCTGGACGAGGTGCTTCTCTGCGGCCCACCGCTCTTGAATGCGCAATCCGGCGTGCGGCGCAACTACTATCGCCTTGCCTGCGGGCAGCGCGCCGCATGCGTCGGCGACCTGGCATCGGCGGCTTGCCTGATGCGGGAGGCGATCGACACGCTGGAAGGCTGGAAAGGCGCCTTCCTGCAAGCGCAGTGGCGCTTGACCTTGCTGGAAGTCGAGCTCAAGGCACGGCGCTGGCCCGAGGTGCGGCAGTTGTGCGCCGCCATCGCTGCACTGCCGCACATGAAAACCAGCGTCGAGTGCGAGGCCGGCATCGTGCGCGCGCAGGCGACGCAACTGCATGCCGAGCGCAAGCCGGCAGCGGCGATCGAACGCCTCCTCGCCGTGGTGGCATTGACGCCCATGGGCCGCACGAATGCGTTATCGCGCATCGACCTGGCGTGGCTCCGCATCGAAGCCGGCGACCTGGCTCGCGCCGAACAGGCCTTGCTCGCGATAGAGCCTTGGTTGACGCAGCATCCGCTGGGAATGTTGGTCGCTGCCCGCCTCGCCTATGCACAGGGGCGAATCGCAGCGGCCGCCGCGGCGCAGCGGCAGGCGCTGGCCCGGTATGCCACACCCGGCGACGG
>CAZZVF010000519.1:0-1533 GCA_964657355.1 uncultured Buchnera sp. | reverse complement strand
CGCTTCCGCAAGGAAGCCTAAATCGAAGAGCCGACCGTAGTGAAAAGCCCCCTCAGGTTGGAGCCGAAATTCTTGAAGATCGTCACCAGCACCAGGCCGAGGATGCTGGCAATGATGCCGTATTCCAGCGCGGTTACGCCGCGCCGGTCGGCGCGCAGGCTCAGCAGACGAACAACCGCGAGGTCGAAGAGCGACTCAAGCGGCGGGGCAGCCCTGCCCGGGCCGGCCTCCTGATACTTGGCATGCGGCGAAATCATCGGTCTCCCCAAGGCAGCAACGGGATGAAGCAAAAATCGGCCGCTCAACCAGAAAGAAGCAGATACCATCGGCACTTCAATCGGGCGCACCTAAAATCGGGCGGTTCAGATGCGCTCAGAGTGCAATGACGGGCCAGTTGCCGCAACCGTTAATTACAAATTTTCGTTGAACCCGCCAAAAAATAAGCTTCTTCGAGACATCACGCGCCAGAGCTCGCCTTGAAGTTGAGGGTTTGCCAGATTTTCCTGACCTCCGGTAGGTAGCGCACCGCTACATCGTCCTCAATCTCGTTCCGGTCGTACATTTCGAACTCCTCGAGTTTCCGAATTGCCACATCGCTCGGATAGCCGCGTTTCAGCTTGGCCAGCCAATGCGCCCGCGAGCGCGTGAAATAGTGGTTGATCCGGCACGCGCTGTAATCCGGCTCGGCCCGGCTCAGCCCCGGCAGCACCCCGCCATGCTCAGGTGCCAGCCACCACAGCATGTGGCGCTCCGCGGCATCGCAATACGTCCCGTCGATATGGCCGCGCAGTTCGAAATAATGCGGGTTCACGCATTTCGCCGCGAAGCTCGGCCGGATGATCGACTTCACGTGCCGGGCGGGGAAGAAGTCCGGCGGCGCGCGGTGGGTGAAATTCTCCAGCACCAGGCCGTCCGGCACCGCCTCGTGGCCGTTCGAGCCGTACACGGCCCAATGCACGGCGATGCCGCTCCAGCGATCGAAGCGCGCGAGGAAGTCGTTTATCGTCTCGTCGGCCGTGGGAATGACGAACTCGTCCGAATCGACGAAGGCGATCCAGTCGAACTCGAGCTTGTAGGCCGAGCACGCCGCCTCGTAGGCCGCGATCTGCGAGCGCTGGCTGCTGTTCGGCCAGTAGTGATACCGGATGTCCAGCGAAGCGCCGGCGTGGCGGATGATGTCGGCCGTGCCGTCATCCGATTTGTTGTCGAAGATGATCTGCGTGTCGAAGCCGATCAGGGCGTGGAAGGCGATCCACTCGGCAATGTCGTGCACTTCATTGCGGACGATCAGGCAAATGGCGGATTTCATGACCTACCGGGAGCGTGTGCCCAACGCTACAAGCACGAAGGGGGCGCATTGCCCAGGCCTGAAGGCGGACCAGTCGACGCCGATGCGGATGCCCTGATGCCCCGAGTTGAACGATGATCCCGGATGCCGACCCGCCGCGCGACGGCGCGCGCATCATCCATGTCTCGACCATGGGCAACCTCGCCAACCAGATGATCCAGCTCCTGCCATGCATCCGGACTAAG
>CAZZVF010000518.1:0-1564 GCA_964657355.1 uncultured Buchnera sp. | reverse complement strand
GGCCACGTCACGAACGATGCCTTCCTGATCGAGGATCAGAGCGATATCCGATGCCGCGGCGATCAGCGTCGCGACGGATGTCGCGTCCAATTCGCCGAGCGTCTGGTCGGGGGAAGCAAAGGCCTTCACGAGGGACGAAATCCTCCATTGCATGTCCGGTGTCCCGTTTCCCCGGTTACGTGCTTTTTGTGGTGGTGCCGCACACGGTCTTTGGCGTGCGCGGAGTGCCGACATGCGTCGGCGTGTGGGTTTTGCCGACATGCGTCGGCGGGTGGGGTTCCCCACGCGGATGGCGCAACAACGAGGCGTCCGAAATGCCGGATTCGCCCGCGCATGCGTCAACCGTTCGAGCGGTGTAAATCACCGCGTGGCATTTCTGATGGCAATCAGGAGGTGTGCTTGCTGCACCGCTTGCCTGCCGTCGACGGCGGTGGCGTCGGCGCCGACCAATTGTGCCAGTTGCGGATGTTCGACGAAGGGCGGCCCGCCCACCATGATGCCGACCGCCGGGTTGCAGGAGACGTGGCGGATGGCCTCGATGTCGGCGGCGAGACGCTCGATCCGGTCACTGCACGAGACCGAGATGCCGACCACTCCGAAAGCCTGCCGGCGGACGAGGGAGAGCAGGCCTGCGCTGTCCGTCACCGGCTCCGTGGCGACGTTCCAGCCGGCGCGGCGGAAGAATGCGCTGACCATGGCGAGGCCCATGCCGTGCTGCTCGCCCGGCATCTGTATCAGCAGGGCGCGGGGTGCCGCGGGGTGGACCGGAAGGTCGCAGGAGGCGCCCGGGTGCGAGCCGGCACGGCCGAGGAAATTCGGCATGAGTTCGCGCATGACGTGCTGCAGCCGGATGAGTCCGACCGTCACGTCGGCGATGTCGCACTCGTCCTCCGCCCACATGATGCCGAGGCGCCGCGCGGTGGGTGCGAGAAGGTCGAGATAGAGCGACTCGGCGGCGGTGCCTTCGGCCAGCATACCGTCCACGAACGATGCGGCGGCACGCTGATCCTGCCTGAGGACGAGATCGACGAGCGTGTCGACCTGGTCCTGCGTCGGCGTGACGAGGCGGCCCATGGCGGTTTCCGCGATCGCATCGCCGAGCGACCGGTGCTGCCCGGACGCCGCGGCCGCGTGGGCCTCGACGAGGTGCGGGATGACGGCGTGTTCGATGGTTCCGGACAGGATGGAGCGGCGGCTGGCGCCGGCCGGCAGGAGCGTCCGCGATGGAACGAAGCCGCGATTCGCTGCGGCATAGCCAAGCCCGCCCCTGAAGGTTCCGCCTGCTCCCGGTCGATCGTTGGTGCGTGGTTGCTGTCTCATCTGAGCCATCGGCTGCTTGCCCCTATTGAAGCCCGTTTTGCCCAATAAGTGTCAAGCTAGATTTACGTCAGACTTCCTTGACAGCTGCCGCGGCACCGCCTTAGCCTTCATCCATTCGCACTCCGGGCCCGCCGGAACTTCAAGGTGGGACTTCAAGGCGGTGCCGGAGACGGTGCCTCTACGAGGGGCAGGAGCGCGGATCGCAGGGCCGGTGAGACCGGACGATCCCTGTGACGGCAGGATT
>CAZZVF010000517.1:0-1565 GCA_964657355.1 uncultured Buchnera sp. | reverse complement strand
TACGCGCGAACAGCACGACGGGCGTGCCGCGGCCGGCCTCCGCCAGGCGGCGCGCGGCCTTGTGCAGTGCGTCACGCGCCCTGATCATACACATAGTCGCCTAAACCGGATTGGACATGATGCCGCATTTCCGCCCGCTGTTCGCCCGCCGCCTGTGGCTCCATCTCCTCCTACTGCTGGCAGGCCTCGGCACCGCACGCGCCGCGGAAGGCATGGCGAATTTGCGCATCGTCGACGAGACCGACCCGGCGGAAATCGAGGAAACCACCAGCATCTTCATCAACGGCGAGCTCGCGGCCACCTTCCGGCTCGACGCGACGCACCCCTCGATCGAGCGCACCATCGCGGTGCCGGTCGCCGACACCTACGAATACGCGCTGTGCGGCCGCATCACCGTGCGCAAGGCGGACGGCCACACCGAGACGCACGTGCTGGACGACGGCGCCACATTGGCCAAGGTCGACGGGATGCGTTTCGAGGCCCTGGCCGCGCAGGATTTCACCACCTTCTATTTATCCGAGCTGCGCGACGGCTCCCGTGGGCCGCCGCCGGATCTACACAAAACTCATGTGTGTTCTATTCCAGTCTCGTAGCATCACTCGTCGGCGGCGAGTCTGGCGGCCTGGTCTTCTTCGGTCAGGGCGTCGATGATTTCGTCGAATTCGCCCTGCATGACGCGGTCGATCTTGTGCAGCGTGAGGTTGATGCGGTGATCCGATACGCGGCCCTGCGGGAAATTATAGGTGCGGATGCGCTCGCTGCGGTCGCCGGTGCCGACCTGGGATTTGCGATCGGCTGAGCGCGTGGCGTGCAGGCTTTCGCGCTGCTGCTCGAACATGCGGGCGCGCAGGATCTTCATCGCCTTGGCGCGGTTTTTGTGCTGGCTGCGCTCCTCCTGCATCGCGACAACGATGCCGGTCGGCAGATGCGTGATGCGGACAGCGGATTCCGTCTTGTTGACGTGCTGCCCGCCGGCGCCCGATGCGCGATAGACGTCGATGCGCAGATCGCTTTCGTTGACCTGGACGTCGACCTCCTCGGCCTCCGGCAGCACCGCCACCGTCACCGTCGAGGTGTGGATGCGGCCCTGCGTTTCGGTCGCCGGCACGCGCTGCACGCGGTGCACGCCGGATTCGTATTTCAGCCGCGCGAACACGTTGCGGCCGGTCACTTCGGCAATGCCCTCCTTGAGGCCGCCCAATTCACTCTCGCCGAATTCGAGCAGCTCGAAACGCCAGCCGCGCAGGCCGGCATATTTCTGGTAGGCGGTGAACAGTTCGGCGGCGAACAGCCCGGCCTCGTCGCCGCCCGCCGCCGGACGAATTTCGAGGATGGCGCTGCGTTCGTCGGCTTCGTCGCGCGGCAGCAGGGCGATCTGGATTTCGCGCGCCAGCACCGGCAGGCGTTCGCGCAGGCTGCGTAATTCCTGTTCGGCCAGCTCGCGCATTTCCGGATCGGACAGCATCTGCTCGGCGTCGCTCGCGGCACTCTGCGCGCCGCGCAATTCCTCGATGCGAGCCACCACGGGTTCGAGTTCGGAGAGCTCCTTGGACGCGCGCGAAAAT
>CAZZVF010000516.1:0-1584 GCA_964657355.1 uncultured Buchnera sp. | reverse complement strand
CGATGCGCAGCAGTCGCCGCTGGCACAGCGACTGCAGCCGTTCCAGCGACAGCGCCAGATGTGAGCCGCGCTTGCTGCCGGCGATGGCGTGGATCTCGTCGACGATGACCGACTGCACGCCGGCCAGCATCGCGCGGCCGGAGGCCGAACCCAGCAGCACGTAGAGCGATTCGGGCGTGGTCACCAGAATATGCGGCGGTTGCTTGCGCAGCAGCGCCCGCTCCGCCTGCGGCGTGTCGCCGGTGCGTACCGCGGTGCGGATCGCCACGTCGGGCAGGCCGAGTTTTTCCAGCTCCGCGCGAATGCCGTGCAGCGGCAGCTCCAGGTTGATCTGAATATCGTTTGACAGCGCCTTCAGCGGCGACACGTAGAGCACGCGAGTGGCGTCAGACAGGGCGCCGCCGTCGGCCACGCCTTCGCGCACCAGCGCATCGATGGCCGCCAGAAACGCCGTCAGCGTCTTGCCTGATCCGGTCGGCGCCGCGACCAGCGTATGCCGGCCTGCACGGATGGAGGGCCACGCCCGCGCCTGCGCCGCCGTGGGCGAGTCAAAGGCGCCACGAAACCAGCCCGCGACGGCGGGATGGAAGCTGTTCAATGGGTCGGCGTCCAGGCGCATCGGCGAGGGTCCGTGCGGTGGCAAAAGAAGGTCACCCGATCATATATGGGGATGCGCCGAGCCCGCTCAATGCAGTGAGGCTGTTGCCGATTCATGGCCTTGCAGGCGCCGGTGCAAGCGCCGAGAAGGCATGTCAATATCCGCGAGCAGCCGTCGCCAGTCAGGACTCCGTAGGAGTTCGACGACGGCTTTCATGCCAAGGCGGATTCAATGCAAAGGATGTTCATGCACGTTTTACGAGTGTTTCGGCGCGACGCAGGCGCTTCGATGTTGATGCTTCAGCGGATCGCGATGGCGGCACTGATCGGTCTTTGCGCGATGACTGCGGCGCACGCCGCCAGCCTCGATCCGGCGGTACTGCCGAAGATCCAGGCCGCCACGTTCGAAGTGGTCGCGGCCAAGCCGCTGAACGATCCGTTGATCTACGAAAAGCCGCTGCCGTTGGAGCTGCTGCCGTTCCAGGAACGCAACGACAAATACTTCTCGATCGGCACCGCGTTTGCGATCGGCAACCACCGTTACGTTACGGCGGGCCACGTGCTGCAGGTCGGCATCGGCAGCCTGTGGGGCCCGCCCGCGTTGCGCGATGCCAACGGTAACGTCTACGCGATCGACAAGATCGAAAAATACTCGCTGCAGGAAGACTTCGTCGTCTTCTCGCTGGTCAAGCCGCCGGCCGACGCTGCGGCGCTGGAGGTCAATGCCAGCCCGTCCTTGAACTCCGTGGTCTACGCGGTGGGCAACGCGCTAGGCACCGGCGTGGTGATTCGCGACGGCCTGTACACCTCCGACACGCCGGAGGATCAGGACGGCCGCTGGAAGTGGATGCGCTTCTCCGCGGCCGCTTCGCCGGGCAACAGCGGCGGCCCGCTGCTGGACAAGGACGGCAAGCTGATCGGCATCGTGCTGATGAAGTCAGCCAACGAGAACCTCAACTACGCGCTGCCGATCGGCCTGATATTGAA
>CAZZVF010000515.1:0-1607 GCA_964657355.1 uncultured Buchnera sp. | reverse complement strand
GGCGGCTGTCCGCCTGCCTCGCCGAGAGAGGATCAATCCCAAGATGGCCTACAGTCCTGATTTTCGGACCTACCCGGCGCAGGCTGCCGGCGGGGTTCAAGCCGCGGCACTAGATCAAGGTCTGCGTGCCTACATGCTGCGCGTCTACAACTGGATGGCATCCGGCCTGCTTCTGACCGGTATTGTCGCCTATGGCATCGCGAATACCAGCCTGATCGAGCTGTTCTACCGCCCGGTCGTGACTGAATTCGGCACGCGCATCCAGCCCACCGGTCTGGCTACGCTCGCCATGTTCGCGCCCTTGATATTCGTCATGGTGTTGAGCTTCGGTGTGAACCGGATGGCGCGGCCTACCGTGCAGGCGCTTTATTGGGCGTTCTGCGTCGCCATGGGGGCCAGTCTGACCAGCATCTTTCTGGTCTATGCTCATGACAGCATCGCCCGCGTATTCTTCATTTCCGCAGCCATGTTCGCTGGCATGTCCATTTGGGGCTACACGACGCGCGCTGACCTTTCGCGCATGGGTAGCTTCCTGATCATGGGACTGTTCGGCATTGTCATTGCCAGCGTCCTGAACATGTTCCTTCATAGCAGCGGCCTGCAGTTTGCCGTGAGCCTGATCGGCGTCGTCGTTTTCACGGGTCTGACCGCTTACGACACGCAGCGCATTAAGACGAGCTACACGCAGTTCGCGTATGCCGAGGGACCGGATCAGGCTGCCAAACGCAGTGTCTATGACGCGCTCAGCCTATACCTTAACTTCATTAACTTGTTCATGCTGCTTCTCCAACTGACCGGAAGCCGCAACTCGAACAGCTAATGCTTACGATTGCCGGCTGGTCTGCCCGGCAAAAGCGGACATGAAAAGGCCCGGGGGATTGCTCCTCCGGGCCTTTGGCATCATTTCGTAAGATAATCCGTCATGTTACCGTCTTGAGGAACTCGGCGAGTTTCACTGCGGCGGCGGCCTTGTCGATCCGGTCGAGGGCCGCAAGCTCGGCGGCGAGCCGGTCCATGGCCGCTTCGTAGATCTGGCGTTCGGAAAAACTTTGATCCGGCTGGCCGGCGTTGCGGTGCAGATCACGCACGACCTCCGCGATGGCGAGCGGGTCACCGGAGTTGATCTTCGCCTCGTATTCCTGGGCCCGGCGCGACCACATGGTGCGCTTCACGCGGGCGCGGCCACGCAGGATCGTCATCGCTTCGTCGAACATCTTGCGCGTCGCGAGTTTACGCAGGCCTGCGGTGCGCGCTTTTGCGACAGGCACCCGCAACGTCATTCGGTTCTCTTCGAACGTGATGTGGATCAGCTCGAGCTTGTGCCCAGCAATCTCCTCGGTCGCGATCCGCTCGACCTTGCCCACGCCATGCGTCGGGTAGACGACGTAGTCGCCCTCGACGAAATTCTCCTTGGCAGCCATCGCGCGCGGCACGATCTGCGGCCGACCGTGCATCGCCGGCATGTGACCGGGCATCTTCGGCGGCGAGCGGAACGGCGGCTCGATGGCCGCCGGGGGCGCGACGGTCTCCTTGGCGACTTCCGGAACCGGCACTTCGCCAGGAAGAAGCTCAGGGGCGGGCGCTGCGATCGTGTCGTCGGCAGTCTG
>CAZZVF010000514.1:0-1622 GCA_964657355.1 uncultured Buchnera sp. | reverse complement strand
CGCCATCCTGCGCGCCAGCTTCTCCAACATAGGCAACATCGACCTGCCCGGCCTGCTCGCTTCGCTGGACGAATACCCGTTTGGCTGCTCGGAACAGCTGGTCAGCCGCGCCATGCCGCTGATCTATGTCGAGCAGGAGGCAAGGCTGGTCGGCAGTGCTACACCCCCGGACCTGCGCTTCCGCGTGCAGGATGCGGTCGACAAGCTGCTCGAGCGCCAGGACGACAACGGCGCTTTCGGATTGTGGCGCGCCGGCGACGGCGAGGCGGAGCCGTTCCTCGGCGCCATGATCGCCGACTTCCTGACCCGCGCGCAGGCCCACGGCTACGCCGTGCCGCAGTATGCGATAGCCAGCGCCTTGCGCGTGCTGACGGCATCGCAGCCCGAGGGCTACCAGCTTCGCCGCTTCTGGTTTCTGCGGGACCATAATGACGAACCGGACGAGTTCATCGTTCGCGCCGGACGCGCCTACACGCTGCTGCTGGCGGCCCGCACCGGACACGCGGACGGTGCCGACTTGCGCACCATGCACGACAGCGATCTCGACAAGATGGAACCGCTCGGGCAGGCGCAGCTGGCGGCGGGTCTCGCCATGCTGGGCGATCGTCCGCGCGCGGTGCACGCGTTCGACAAGGCCGAAGCAAGCCTGGCGAAAGGCGGATCGGCGCGGGGACGCGACAGCCTGGAATGGCGCCTCGGCGACTTCTACCGCAGCCAGTTGCGCGACACCGCCGCGATGGTGTCGCTGGCCGCCGAAATCGGCGACGCGCCGCGCGTGCGCCGCCTGCTCGCAGCTTTGGACCGGATGGACACACGCACGGAACGGCTGACCACGCAGGAACAGGGCTGGCTCGTCATCGCCGCCGGGGTGCTGCTGGAGCGCGCAGGCCCCGCCAGCGTGTCGGTCGATGGCGCCGAGCAGCCGAAAGCCGCCGTGTTCAGCCTGAGCCGGGAGGTCGTCGGCCTGCACGATGTGGCGGTGCGCAATACCGGCGAGCATCCGCTCACCCGCATCGTGAGCGTGCGCGGCTTGCCCACCGGCGCGCCGCCGCCAGACTCCAGCCACGTCACCATTGCGAAGACGGTGATGACAGTGGATGGCAGCGCCGCGGATCTCGGCCACCTGGTGCAGAACCAGCGGCTTGTCGTGCATCTCTCCGGCATGGTGGACGACAATGCCTATCACCAGTCGATGCTGGTTGATCCGCTGCCCGCCGGCTTCGAAATCGAGCGCGTGGTGCCTGCCTCGACGGACAAGGAGGGCAACGGGCTGCCTTGGGCGGGGGAGATCACGCCGACGCGCATTGCCGACAAGCGCGACGACCGCTTCATGGCCGCGATCGATCTCGGCCGAGCGCAAGAGGTCGCGGGCGACACGGACGAGGACGCGAAGAAGACCCCGCCCGACCCGCGTCGCTTCAACCTGGCCTATGTGGTGCGCGTGGTGTCGCCCGGGCGTTTCGTGCTGCCTGCGGCGAGTATCCGGGACATGTACCGTGCGGATGTGCATGGGCGGACGGGGGTCGGGGTGGTGGAGATTGGGGCTGCGGATGGGAAGTAGGGAAGGCCTGCTTTTTTGAAAAAAAGCAGCAAAAAACTTTTCTTTCTTGGGGCGGGTCGGT
>CAZZVF010000513.1:0-1624 GCA_964657355.1 uncultured Buchnera sp. | reverse complement strand
AAGAATTATCCGCCGACCTCGAGGACAGCGCCTCCTGGCCCGGCCAGAAGCTCCTCGCCACGGTAGCGCCGGACAGCCGTCCCAAGGTGGCGCTGCTGCTGCAGGACGCCACATCGTCCCCGAAACCGAAATGGCGCCACATCAACCACACCGGCAAGGACGGCCGCTCCGTCCCCGTGCTCTATTCCGCGGTGCAGGTGGCCAACACGAACGGCCACGTCGAGGACGGCGAGTCCGGACGCATCGTCGCCTTCGGGCGCGACCTGCGCGCGCTCTCCGCATTGCAGCAACGCCTCATGGCGGCGCAGGAAACTCTCGAACGCGACTACTCGCGGATGCGCGATGTCGAGATGCGCTACCGGCTGCTGTTCCAGATGTCGTCCGAGCCGCTGCTCATCCTCGACACGGTCCGCCTGCGCGTCGTGGAAGCCAACCCCGCATCGCGCAAACTGTTCGGCCACAAGGACCGCGACCCCGCGGGCCAGGGCCTCGCCGACATCTTCACCGCCGACAGTGTGGAGGCCGTGCAGGCGCATCTCGGTGCCATGCGTTCCAGTGCGCGCAGCGATGAAGTCGCCGCCCGCCTCGAACGCGACGGCGGCAACGTCCATGTCGCAGCCTCGCTCTTCCGCCAGGAGGACGCGACGCTCCTGCTCATGCGCATCACGGCGCAATCCGCCGGCGGCGGCATGCCGGACGTCAAGCGCAAACTCCTCAAGATCGTCGAAAGCGCCCCCGACGGTTTCGTCGTCACCGACAGCAGCGGCAACGTGCTCACCGCCAACGCAGCCTTCCTCGGCATGGCGGGCCTCGCCGGCGAGGAACAGGCGCGCGGCGAACCGCTCGACCGCTGGATCGGCCAGAACGGAGTCGAACTCGAGGTGCTGATGTCCAATCTGCGCCAGCGTGGATCGGTCAGATTCTTCAACACCGTGGTGCGCACCGATGACGGGGCCGCAATACAGGTCGAGATCTCCGCGGTCGCCGTCGGCAACGGCAGCGGCCCGTCCTACGGATTCGCGGTGCGCAGCACCGGCCCGCGCCTGCAGGTCGCGCCGGCCTCCTCGCGCCCCCTGCCACGCTCCATCGAACAGCTCACCGAACTCATCGGCCGTGTCCCGCTAAAGGACCTGGTGCGCGAATCCACCGACCTCATCGAGAAGATGTGCATCGAGGCCGCACTCGAAATCACCGGCGACAACCGCGCATCCGCCGCCGAAATGCTCGGCCTCTCGCGCCAGAGCCTCTACGTCAAGCTGCGCCGATACGGCCTCGGCGACCTCGCCACCCATGAGCAGAACTGAATTATCATGAGCGGAGCTGAAGCCATTCCTTCCAGTCTCGCCACACCCGCGCAGACGGCAAGCACAGCCGCGCCATCGCTCAGGCAGGCCGCAGCACCGTTCCTCGAACTGCTCAAGCCGATCACCTGGTTCGCCCCAATGTGGGCGTTCGGCTGCGGCATCGTCTCCTCCGGCCAGTCCGTGCGCGGCCACGCGCTCCTCATCGCCGGCGGCGTCGCCCTGTGCGGCCCGCTCGTCACCGGCACCAGCCAGGCCGCCAACGACTGGTACGACCGCCACGTCGACGCCATCAACGAACCCGCGCGCCCGATCCCCTCCGG
>CAZZVF010000512.1:0-1629 GCA_964657355.1 uncultured Buchnera sp. | reverse complement strand
TGAGAATGGCGATGCCGAAGAGGGCTGCCCACGCCGACGGACCTGGCATTGGTAGCGACCAGGGGCGCTCCACGATCGCGGCTGCGGGAAGCAGCAGGAGCGCGCTGGCCGTGGATTGGCCGGTGGTGACCTGCAGCGGCGAGAGGTTGGAGAAGCGGCGGGCATAGATGCCGCCGAAGCCGTAGCAGACCGACGCCGCGAGGCAGGCTGCTTCGCCGCCGAGTCCGGCCGAAAAGCCTTCGATGGCGTCCGGACCGACGACGACGAGGGTTCCGGCCAGGCCCAGCAGGATCCCTGCCAGGCGGCCGGCGCGCAGCCGCTCGATGCCGTAGGACGCGGCAACCAGGACGGCGAAGATCGGCGTGGTTGCGTTCAGCACGGAGGCGAGGCCGCTCGAAATGTGGTGCTCGGACCAGGCGAAGAGAGCGAAGGGCAGCGCATTGGTGAGGAATGCGAGCCAAACCACTTCCACCCAGCGCCGCAGCGGCAGGCGAAGACGCTCGCCTCGTGCGGCGAGCACGGCGTTGAGAAGGAGCGCCGAGATGGTGGCCCGGCCCAGCACGACGGTGAGTGGCGGTATCGCAGGCGCCAGGATCTTGTAGAAGAAGAAGGAGCCACCCCAGAGCACTGACAGGCACAGCAGCATGACCCAGTCGCGGCAACCCATGACCGGTGCCGCCAGCGGCGGTCGCTCTGCTGTTGGAGGGGGCTGCTGCTGCATGGCGGTGGTATCGCGCATCCGAGGTGGCTTCGCACGGGCACGGCGATCGAACTCTGCGGGGTTGCGCGGCTTCGGACTAAAGTTCATGTTGCCAGTGCTTCCGATACTCCTCCGCGGGAGAGCAGCAGGTCAGCCCTGCCGCCGAAGGCGCAACCGGCCCCCGGAAACGCTCAGGCAAAACGGACCGCGTGGGAGCCAGGACGCCTCTGGAGAGCCGGCACGCATGTGCTGCACCCAAGGAGTAAGATTTCAGGGACGCCCTGGATTCGAATCTCTCAGGTCAAGCGACAGAGGGGGGTCAGACGTGCCGGAGACGGCTGCCTGATTGTCCGAGGAGTTCTAAGACTTGTCTGAAGCATTGCTGCCGCAGCCTGCCGGGCGCCGTTCGCCATTGGATGCTCTGCATCGTCGTCTCGGCGCGCGCATGGTGGATTTCGCAGGGTGGTCGTTGCCCGTGCAGTTTGCCGGCACGCTTGCGGAACATGCACAGGCGCGCAGTTCGGCAGCTTTGTTCGACGTGTCGCACATGGGACAGGTGGCCTTGCATGGCGCGGCGGCCGCTGCGGCCCTCGAAAGGCTGGTGCCCTGCGACGTCATCGGCCTGGCGCCGCATACGCAGCGCTACGGCTTCTTCCTGAACGAGGCTGGCGGCATCATCGACGACATCATGGTGGGCAACCATGGCGACCGGCTTGTGCTGGTGCTCAATGCGTCGCGCACCGAGGCCGGATTGGCGCATCTGAGAACGGGACTAGCGGGCACTGTGGTCGAGCACATAGAAGACCGCGCGTTGCTCGCGTTGCAGGGACCGCAGGCGGTGGGCGTGGTGACGCGTCTGGCACCGGAACTGGCCGCTTTGCCGTTTCAGGGCATCGCTCACGTGCGGATTGGAGGCGCGTCCTGCTGGG
>CAZZVF010000511.1:0-1639 GCA_964657355.1 uncultured Buchnera sp. | reverse complement strand
CATGGTCTTGCCTATGTTTCCGGTACTCGCCGGTTCGCTTCACCTCGACTACCAGGATCTGGGCCTGATCACCGGCGCCCTGTCGATCACCTGGGGCATTGCCTCGATCCTCGTCGGCAATCTGTCGGACCGCTTCGGCCCGCGCCGGGTCGCGGTGCTGGCGCTGATCGGCTTTTCCGTGCTGGTGGGGATCAGCGGACTGGCCGCCGGACTCGCCTCCCTGGTCGCGCTGCGCGCCATCATCGGCATGCTCGAAGGCGCCTTTGCGCCGGCGGCCCTGATCGCAAACTTCGAGACCTCCGAGCCGCGCCATGTCGGCCGCAACGTTGGCATCATGCAGGCTGCGATGCCATTCTTCGGCCTCGCGCTGGCCCCGCTTCTGGTCACCCGCCTGCTTATGGTGGTCGATTGGCGCTACGTCTTCGTGTTTCTCGCCCTGCCCGGCCTGATCGTCGCCGGGCTGTTGTGGATGGCGCTCGGCCGTGCCAGCGGACTCACGTCGGAGCGCCGCCTCCATGTCGACGAGAGTCCGGCCGGGCGCTGGCGCGAGGCTTTGTCCTACCGAAACGTACGGATCAATGCGGCCTGCAACTGCTGCTGGATCGGCTGCCTGGTGGTTGTCAGCGCTTTGCTGCCCAGCTACCTGATCGATTACCTACATCTGAGCATGGTGCAGATGGGCGGGGTGCTCTCCGCCCTCGGCTTCGGCGCGACGCTCGGCGGCCTCGTGATGCCGGCGCTGTCGGACCGGATCGGCCGCCGCCCGGTGGCTCTCATCGACGCGGTCGGCACGATCGTGATGCTCCTCCTGCTGCGCGCCTGCGGGCCGGATCCGGGGCTTCTTTTCGCGTCACTTTTCGGCGCCGCATTCTTTCTCTACAACCTGCTCGGCATGACGATCAGCACCATGACGGCTGAATCCGTGCCTGGCCACATACGCACCACGGCTGCGGGACTTGTGAGCGGCCTCAGCGAGTTGTTTGGCGCCGGCATCGTTCCCATCATCGTCGGCCGCATCGTGCGAAGCTACGGTATCACTTACGTGCCGGTGATCGCGATCGCAGCCATGCTCCTCGGCACCCTCGTGCTGCTCGGCTTCCGCGAGACACGCGGCCGGGTGGCGGCGTGAATGACACGGCCGCCCCGCCGACCGGTCGCGCGGTGACCGGTCATACGATGCGCCGTGTTGTCACAGGCCGCGACGCATCCGGACGCTCCCTCCTGGTGAGCGACGAGCAACTCGATACGGGCGCAGCGGGCGCCATCGAGCTGTGGCACACACCCGCGCACGATCCCAGTGCGCGGGCTGCCTTCCACCCGGAGGCAGACGGCACGTTGTTCCGCCTTGTCGAGCTGCCGCCGCAGCCGGAGTCAGCCGAGGCCGACCCACAAGCGGCCGAAGCCGCCGCTGCCGCCTTCTTCGCTAGCGTCGGCGCAGCCGGTTGTCGGCTGAACACCGAGCGCGATGCCTGGATGCATCAGACGCCCACGACGGATTACGTGATCCTGCTTAGCGGCGACGTGACCCTGTTACTCGATGACGGGCCGCCGGTGCCACTCTCGCCTGGAGACACGGTCATCCAACGCGGCACGAACCACGCCTGGCAAAACACCGGCTCAGGGCCCGCGCGCCTGCTCG
>CAZZVF010000510.1:0-1646 GCA_964657355.1 uncultured Buchnera sp. | reverse complement strand
CAAGACCAAGGCACCCTTCTGGAAAAAGGAGGAGCGCCCCGATGGCAGCACAGCCTGGGTGGCGGCCCGCGCGGAGGACGACCTCGCAGCGTCACGCTGGTGAGTCGGCCAGGCCGCCTTACGAGAGAAGCGCGTGCATCCGGGCGGCTGAGCCCGGCACCAGGGAGGCCACGCGTGCTGCGACCGCGCGTGGCTGCAGGTTCACCTGCGGCAGACCCATCAGCTCGCCATGCGTGCCGCGGGCCAGCGGCCCCGCGACGAACAGGTTTGGCCAAGCCACCCCGTCGCCTTTAACCACACGGCTCTCGCCATCGACCAGGATGCCGAGACGTGCGGGATCGGCCTGCAACAGCCCGTCCGCCGCCAGGCCGCGCAGTACCGGGTGCTGTTCGGTCACCGAACGATGCCCCGGCCCCGTGCAGTTCACGATGACATCGACGGCAAGCAGTTCCGGTTCCTCGGCGCCACGCGGGCGCAGCACGGCGCGGCCCGCGCCGACACCGAGCAGGCTGGCCGCACGCACATGGAGCTGACCGCTGTCCTGCAGCGTCCGCACCGTCGCGTCGATCTGAGGCGCGCACTGGAAGCGATGCACATCCCAATACGTGCGGAGATGACGGAGCAGCCGGGTGCGCTGGTTCCAGTTCAACGTGCCCCAGGCCGAGGCAGCCTGCTGGCGCAGCGCATCGACGATGTTTTCCCAGGGGTGCCCCTGTTCCGCAGCAGCGGCGACGGCTTTCCTGACCCGCCTGAGCAAGCCGACCGCAGTGCGTTCCGGCGCCGTGGAGAAGTCGCCTTCCGCTGAAACGGGCAGCCTGGTCCTCGGCCGCGGCAACAGGCCGTGGCGCGACACCGCGGTGACAGGGCCCCGATGTCCGGCCTTCTGCAGGGAGGCGATGATGTCGCAGGCAGTCAGGCCGGTGCCGACCACGAGCACGCGCGCATCCGCGGGAATGGCGCGCACCGCTGCCGTATCCCAAGGGTCGGCAATTACGCCTTGAGCACCGCGGAGCACCCCCGGGAGGTCAGGAACGGTGTGCCCGATGGCGAGCACGACGGTGCTAGCCGCGAGGGAGGAGCCGTCATCCAGCTGCACGCTGAAGCCGTTGCCACGCGGCACCACGGCAGTCGCCCGCGCCCGCTGGTGGGTGAAGGTGACGCCCGTCGTCTTGCTGACCTGATCCCGCAGCGTCGCATCGACGTAGCGCCCGTAGACCGCCCGCGAGGGGAACAGGCCGATCTCGGGCACCACACAGGACGGATCACGCTCCGGCTCGCCCGCGTCGCGCAGCCATCGATCGAAATGTTCAGGATTCTCGGGGAACACCGACATGCGTGTTGCGGGGACGTTGGTGCGGTGCTCGGGCGCCGCGGCGGAATAGGCCAGGCCGGCCCCGAGGGTCACCCGTGGTTCGACGATCGTCAGATCCGCACTTGTGCCCACATGGTCGCGCAGGAAGTGCAGAGCGAAAGCGGCACCGGCAAAGCCTCCGCCGATGACAACGATAGAATTGGAATTTGCCATTGGTCACCTCACCTCGTGGCAGTCGCCCAAGCGTATCACCCCGTCAAGCCGGGGTTTGTAGTGGCCGGAAACCGCCTATCTCCATTGCATGAGCCCGACCGTACCATGAGCCAGACTGTAC
>CAZZVF010000509.1:0-1651 GCA_964657355.1 uncultured Buchnera sp. | reverse complement strand
CATGGGCACTGGCAGCGGCGGGATGGGCACCGGAAGCTCGAACCCCAGCTCCGGCGGCAGTGCCGGAATGAGCGGTTCCAGCGGCTCGATGGGTGGTGCCGGCGGGAGCGGCGGCGCCATGGGCAGCGGGTCCACGGGAAGCAGCGGCTCGATGGGCAGCGGATCCGGCACGGCAGGGTCGCCGAGCGTCGCCAGCCCGAGCGGCAGTTCGAGCAGCGGCTCCATGGGCAGCACCGGCTCGTCTGGTTCCGCCACGGGAACATCGAACGGCGCGGGCACGGGCTCAAGCGGCAGCGGCGCCAACCCGCCACAATAAGGGTCTGACGCGGCAACGCTCGCAGTGTAAGGCAGACAGACAGGAAGGCCGGGTTAGACCCTGGCCTTCCTGTCCTCGCAGCGTTAGGTTCCCGCCGTTTCGCGCAGGATCCGCCATGTCGCCCCCATCCTTGATCGCCGACCGGTTGACGAAGATCAGCCCGAGCCAGACCATCGCCATCAGCAGCAAGGCCCGCGCTCTCAAAGCTGCGGGCAGGGATGTGATCAGCCTGTCGGCCGGTGAGCCCGATTTCGACACGCCCGACAATATCAAGCAGGCCGCGATCGCCGCGATTAGTGCCGGCGAAACGAAATACACCGATGTTTCCGGCACGCTAGCGCTCAGAAAAGCTGTCGCTGCGAAGTTCAAGCGTGACAGCGGCCTCGATTATGCGCCCGACGAGATCATCGTCTCCACCGGCGGCAAGCAGGTCATCTACAATGCAATGGTCGCAACGCTGAATCCGGGCGACGAAGTCATCATCCCAAGCCCGTGCTGGGTTAGCTATCCGGATATCGTGGCCCTCGCCGAGGGCACGCCGGTGATCGTTCCGTGCGGTCAGAATCACGGCTTCAAGCTGCGGGCGGACGACCTGGAAGCCGCGATCACGCCGAAAACCAAATGGTTCTTCCTGAACTCGCCGAACAATCCGACAGGAGCGGGCTATTCGGCCGAGGATCTGCGCCCGATCTGCGATGTTCTGCTGCGCCATCCGAATGTCTGGGTGTTCACCGACGACATCTACGAGAAGCTCGCCTATGACGGCTTCCGCGCGGCGACCGTGGCCGAAGTCGAGCCGCGCCTGCGCGATCGCACGGTGACCATGAACGGCTGCAGCAAAGCCTATGCGATGACCGGCTGGCGCATCGGGTTCGCCGGCGCACCGAAGGCTCTCGTCAAGGCGATGGACACATTGCAGAGCCAGTCGACGTCGAGCACATCCTCGATCAGCCAGGCCGCCGCGCTGGAGGCGTTGAACGGTCCGCAGGACAGCATCGACCGCATGGTCGAGATCTACCGGGAGCGCCGCGATCTCGTGGTGGACGCGCTGTCCGCGACGCCGGGCCTCACCTGCCATAAACCCGAAGGCGCGTTCTACGTGTTTCCCGGACTGCACGGCTGCATCGGCAAGACCACTGAAGGCGGCACGAAGATCGACGGCGACGAGGCTTTCGTGGTGGCGCTGCTCGAGGAGCAGGGGGTCGCCGCGGTGCACGGCAGCGCGTTCATGTATCCCGGCCATTTCCGCATCAGCTATGCGACCGACACCAAAAGCCTGATGGAAGCATGCGGCCGTATCCGGCTGTTCTGCGAGGCCCTGGTCTGAGGCCCCGG
>CAZZVF010000508.1:0-1674 GCA_964657355.1 uncultured Buchnera sp. | reverse complement strand
TCGAGCGCCGGCATATCAAAAGCATTGAATTGAGACGCCACGCTGACGACTTCCTCGGCAACGAACTTCTCGCTTCCCAACCGCATGGCGGGAGCCCGTGGAGTGACGCTTCAAATCGCGTGATGGTAACCGCCGCACTGCATCCGCCAAGCAAGCTCGCCGCCAGCAGTGACCACTCGATTGGCCGGCCTTGGGCGAAAAAATCAATCTGTCGGATCATTTCGATAATGCCAGCATCCGAAGGTGACAGCCATCCGGAAGATGCAGGGCGTCTATGGCGCGCGCATGGAGTCGGTCAGGGCCGCGCTGCTCGATCTTGAGGGCGATCTATTTCAGGTCGATCCGGTCGAGGGGCTTGCGCTTTGCAGCTTAGCTTCTTCTTGACCAGAGCATCGACGATCGAGATGTCGCGCGACAGCTCCAAAGACGGAATATCGGCCCTATGCGGCTATCGTTCCCGGTTGAAGATTGTTCGCCATCGACCGCGTACTTGGTATGACGCATCGGACGACCAGCTGAAAGAACGTACGTGGAGCAGGAAACGAAGTTTGACGTCCATTATGACAGGGCTTCTCGGATCCTGCATTGGACGATGCGCGGTTTCTGGACGATGGCCGACGTGGCGGCTTTCGCCGCGTCAATGCGCCAAGCGATCACCGTGCTAGGCTCGCCGCCTTACGTTTATGATGCGCTATGCGACTCTCGCGCATTTCCTGTCCAATCAGCCGACGTCGGTGCCGCCCTTGGGAAAATCAATGATATCGGGAGGACGATGCGCACCGGCCGAACCGCGATCGTCGTCGGTAGCGTGATGAACAAGCTCCAGGCGCAACGCACATTGATCGATCCAGATTTACGTGTCTTCCTGACGCTAGACGAAGCGACGGCATGGCTGGGTCAAAGCCATGACTGACGACGGACCGGCGACCGCAATCTACAACCGGTTCAGCAGGTCTAGGGGACAAGGCTTCTGGCTGAAGCTGCTTGATGCGTTGGTGGGTGTCGTTCTGTCCGTGTCGGCGGGTGCTGCGGGCGCCGCACCGCCGCCCGGCCGTGTCGGGAACGCCAAACCGGCATTGCCGGGGTACGAGATACTTGCCAGTGCCCGTCTCGTTGTCCCCAGGCTGCACCGTGATTTCGAGATTGTGGCGTTCGGGCGGAAGGACGAGGGCGAGCAGCGCAGGGCTTCGGGCGGTGCGTCGGCGCGGCCGTTGCTCATCATCGAGCGGCGAAACGGTCGGCTGGTCACGATCGCTCGTAACGACCATATCGTCATGCGGGCAGACGAAGGCGGACAGTGCGATCCCTTCCTCGATGGCAACGCCACAATCGCGGCCAAGGGCCGGTTTTTCACGGTCGAGAATGGCGTTGCCTGCGGTCAGCACTGGACCGACTACGTCACCTTTCGTCTAGACGACAAGGCGGGCTTCGTGTTCGATAACGAGCGCATCGAATCCTGGTCGATGAACCCCAGCAACGCACCGGACGCGGACGCCTTGGTGAGAGATGGTCCCCAGCGCGTGATACGGGCGAAGCCAGGCCAAGTTACGCCGTTTTCCGTGTGGAGACCTACGCGCTGACGCGCCCTGCAGGGCGGCCTACGGCTGTCGTTCGTAGCGTCCCTTGCCGAACTCCTCCGCGATCAGCGCCTTGTCCGCTATGGTCAACCGCAGC
>CAZZVF010000507.1:0-1676 GCA_964657355.1 uncultured Buchnera sp. | reverse complement strand
GAGGCGCAACGTGCTCGCCGGCGATGACGGGCATAGCGGGCGCACTCTGTGGCAGGCGGCGGCGTCCGGCGGGGCCGCCGCGTCGGCGCGCGCGACGGGCCGGATCGCAGCGGGATGCAGGGCCGATTTCGTCGTCATCGGGCCGACGCCGGAGACAGCATCGGAGCACCCGGATTTCTGGCTGGACGCGGCGCTGTTCGCGAACGCCGCTCAGCCGGCGCGCCATGTGATGGCAGGCGGGCGCTGGATGGTGCGCGACGGCGTGCATTTCCGCGCCGAGGCAATTACCCAAGGCTACCGCACGGCACTGGCGAGAATCGCTGCATGAACGAGCCACCTTTCCGCACCATCAAGGGGCATATCGCGGGCGGCATTGCCAGCGGCCGTTGGGGCGTGGGCGATGTCCTGCCGTCCGAACACGCATTGTGCCGGACGTTCCGGGTTTCGCGCATGACGGTGAACCGCGCCATGCGCGAGCTGGCGAACGAGAACCTGATCCGGCGTGTTCCTGGTGTCGGAACCTTCGTGGCCGAACCGGCGGCGCAATCGGGTTTGGTCGAAATTCGCAGCATTGCGCAGGAGATTATCGCACGTGGCCACCGGCACTCGGCGCAGGTGCTGAATCTGGGCACGGTCGGCGCACCCGACGACGTCGCCCTGCTGTTCGATGTGGCACCGGGGACGTCGCTGTTCCACTCCATGATCCTGCACATGGAGGAGGATTTTCCGCTTCAGCTCGAGGACCGGTTCGTCAGTCCGGCTGTGGCGCCCGGCTACGTGCAGCAGGATTTTACCAAGACCACGCCGAACGAATATCTCATGCGTGTGGCGCCGTTGAGCCAGGCGGAACACCTCGTGCAGGCGATGGCGGCACCGGATGAAGTGGCGATGTTGTTGTCGCTTGCGGTCGGCGAGCCGTGCCTGCTGGTGTCGCGCCGAACCTGGTCGGGAGCGCAGCCGGTATCGCGTGCGCTGCTGTATCATCCGGGATCGCGCTTCAGACTCGGCGGGCGGTTCAGCAACAATGCGGCTTTGGAGCGGGGCACGCCATGAACGACAGGCTGAGCAATTCGCGTGTCGTGCGCGCCGCCCGCGGCACGGCCATCACGGCACGTTCGTGGCAGACCGAAGCGCCGCTGCGGATGCTGATGAACAACCTGGATCCCGAGGTCGCGGAAAAGCCGGAGGAGCTGGTGGTGTATGGCGGCATCGGCCGCGCCGCCCGCAACTGGCCGTGTTTCGATGCCATCGTGGCAAGCCTGACCAAGCTCGGTCCGGACGAGACCTTGCTGGTGCAGTCAGGCAAACCCGCCGGCGTGTTCCGTACCCATGCGGAAGCGCCGCGGGTGCTGATCGCGAACAGCAACCTGGTGCCGCACTGGGCGACATGGGAGCATTTCTCCGAACTCGACCGGCTTGGCCTCATGATGTACGGCCAGATGACGGCGGGTTCGTGGATCTATATCGGCAGCCAGGGCATCGTTCAGGGCACCTACGAGACCTTCGTCGAAATCGGCCGCAAGCATTTCGGCGGGTCGCTCGCCGGGCGCTGGATCCTGACCGGCGGCCTGGGCGGCATGGGCGGTGCGCAACCGCTTGCCGCCACGCTTGCGGGCGCCTCGATGCTGGCCGTGGAGGCGCAATCCAGCCGCATCGAAAAACGCCTGGAGACCGGC
>CAZZVF010000506.1:0-1684 GCA_964657355.1 uncultured Buchnera sp. | reverse complement strand
GTGCTGAGCCGGCATGCCGGCAGCGGTTTCGGCCCGTTCAAGAACGCGCTGGCCGAACTCGCCACCGAACGGCTGGCGCCGATCGCAAGCGAGACACGCCGTCTGCTGTCAGATCCCGCCTATGTCGAGGGGGTCCTGCGCTCAGGCAGCGAGCGCGCCAGGGCACTCGCCGACCCGATTGTCAGCGAGGCAGAACGGCTGGTCGGCTTTCTCTCCTGACCCGGTGCCGCCCATCTCCACCGACCCGGCAGTCAAGATACGAGGTCTGACGACGTAGCCGGCTCGCCGCCAGTCTTGGGGCCATCCTCGGGCTCTTTCTTCCCCGGCAACTTGGCGCGCAACCGCCTGATACGCCGCACATCGGCGTCTAGCACGCGGAACTCGGCCCCGGACGGGTGGCTGACCACCTCGCCTTTCGCGGGCACCCGCCCCGCCAGCGTGAAGATCAGGCCGCCGATGGTGTCCACATCCGCCTCGCGTTCCTCCTCCGTCAGCAGATTGCCGACCCGCTCCTCGAACTCCTCGACCTTCATGCGGGCGTCGATATCCAGCGTGCCGTCCGGCCGCTCCACCAACATCGGCAGGTCCGGTTCGTCATGCTCGTCCGCAATGTCGCCGACGATGGTCTCCACCAGATCCTCGATGGTGAGCAGCCCGTCGATGCCGCCATATTCGTCGACGACCAGGGCCAGATGCATGCGCGCCACCCGCATCTGCAGCAGCAGATCAAGCGCCGGAACCTGGGGTGCGACCATCAGCGGACGGCGCAGAATGCTTTCCAGTCGAAACTCGTCCGGCTTGCCCGCCCAGGCGAACACGTCCTTGATGTGGATCATGCCGACGATTTCGTCGAGCTGCTCCTTGAACACCGGCATGCGGGAGTGCCCCTCGCGCCGGATCAGCTCGAGCGCCTGCTCCAGTGTGAGATCGTCCGGCATGGCAATGATGTCGGCGCGCGGCACCATGACGTCGTCCGCCGTCGTGCCGCGCAGCCGCAGCACATTCGCGATGAGCGCGCGTTCCTGACGATCGAGTTCCGGAACCCCGCCGTCGGTCTGCTGCGCGTCGGCCGCTTCCTGCACCAGCTCGGCAATCGACTCCCGAACACCATGGTCCTGCCCGCGCCGCCGTGCACGGTTACCCAGGATGTTGCCGATCCGGTTCAGGATCGTCGGGGCGGAAAGGTCGCTCACCGGCGTTTCCACGGATTGGGAACGCCGATCCCGCGCAGGATCCGCGCCTCCTCCATCTCCATCCGGCGGGCCTCGCCTGGGTGATGGTGATCATGACCCCGCAGGTGCAGCGCCCCGTGCACCACGAGGTGGGACAGATGGTCGGCCATGCTGCGCCCGAAGGCCTGCGCCTCGCGCCGGACCGTGCCGGAAGCGAGCACGATGTCGCCGCCCAGGAACCCGCCCATGCGCGCCGCCTCGAAGGTCAGCACATTCGTCGGCTTGTTGCGCCTGCGGTGACGCGCATTGAGCCGCTTCACCTCCCGGTCGCTCGACAGCACGACGGTGCCGGCACCACCGGCCGCCAAAGCCGCACGCGATACAAGCGCCTCGGCATTCGGCACAAGGCGCCGCCATGCGGCGTCGAGCACCAGGATTGTCGGCGCCATGTCCCGTGTCCCGGACCATCCGCCCAAGGATGGCGCGCCGGACTTTGGCTGCCCGGACTTTAG
>CAZZVF010000505.1:0-1690 GCA_964657355.1 uncultured Buchnera sp. | reverse complement strand
GGCACCGCACTCGGAGCGTCAATCGCCTGCTCCGGCTGCTGCCTCACCGCCACGGAACTCGGCCCCGACTGGTTCGCCGTCGACGTTTCGGCCGAAAGCCTTGGTCTCACCACGATCGGCAACTGGGTTGCCGGGACGCAACTGAACCTGGAACGCGCGCTGCGGCTCGGCGACGAACTGGGCGGCCACCTCGTTTCGGGCCATGTCGACGGGCTGGGCGAGGTGCTCGCCATCGCGCCGGAAGGCGGTTCGCTGCGCTACCGCTTCCGCGTGAAGCAGCCGTTGCACCGGTATATCGCGCCCAAGGGATCGGTCTCGATCGACGGCATTTCTCTCACCGTGAACGAGGTCGAAGGCCGCGAATTCGGCGTCAACGTCATCCCGCACACGGCTGCCCACACGACCCTCGGGTTGCGCCGACCGGGCGATGCGGTCCACATCGAAATCGACATGCTGGCACGTTACGTAGCCCGCCTGGCCGAGACAGCGCATGCTGAGCCCGCGCCGGCGGCACCCCTATGAAGGCGACATTGGCCGAGCCGGTGCGGGCCGACGAACCACGCCGTCTGCATGCTGCGATCTCGTCCACCGAGGAGCTGATCGCCGAGGCGCAGGCCGGCCGGATGTTCATCCTGGTGGATGACGAGGACCGCGAGAACGAGGGCGACCTGATCATCCCGGCGCAGTTCGCGACGCGCGAGGCGCTGGCCTTCATGATGCGCCACGCGCGCGGGCTGATCTGCCTGGCCCTCGAGCCCGCCCAGGTCGAGAAGCTCGAGCTGCCGATGATGGCGGTGGCGAACCAGCAGCGGCACCAGACCGCGTTCACCGTGTCCATCGAGGCGCGTGACGGCATCACCAACGGCGTCTCGGCGCGCGACCGGGCGCACACCATCAGCGTTGCCATCGATCCGGCGAGCACAGCGCGCGACCTGGTGTCGCCCGGGCACGTGTTCCCGCTCGCGGCACGCCCGGGCGGCACGTTGGTGCGTGCCGGGCACACGGAAGCTGCGGTCGACATCGCGCGCATGGCGGGGCTGATCCCGGCCGGCGTGATCTGCGAAATCATGAACGACGACGGCACGATGGCGCGGCTGCCGGATCTGGTGGCGTTTGCGCAGCGCCACGGGCTGAAGCTCGGCACCATCGCGGAGCTGATCGGGCATCGCCGCGGGTCGGAAAAACTGGTGCGGCGGGTGCACGAGACCGAGACGCAGCATCTCGATACCGGGCCGTGGCAGGTGATGGTTTATACCAGCACGCTCGGCCAGGCGGAGCACGTGGTCATGGTGAAGGGCGACATCGCCTCGCGCGGCCCGGTTCTGGTGCGCATGCAGGCGATCGATCCGATGCAGATCCTGCCGGGCGGCCGCACCAGCAAGCTGATGCACGAGGCGATGCGCATGATCGAGGCGGAAGGCCGCGGCATCATGGTCATGCTGCACGACTGGAAGGCGGGCGGACTGCTCAACCTGGTCATGGGGCGCCACTCCGCCGCCGCGACCCAGGAGCAGATGCTGCGGGATTACGGCATCGGCGCGCAGATCCTGACGGATCTCGGGGTGCGCGACATGGTCCTGCTGTCCAACACGCCACGTACCATCGTGGGCCTCGAAGGCTACGGGCTGAACGTGGTCGGCCGGCGTGCGATCGGGCCCGCGCCATGAGCATGGTTGCGTGAGTACGGTTT
>CAZZVF010000504.1:0-1728 GCA_964657355.1 uncultured Buchnera sp. | reverse complement strand
CGATCAGGGGGGACTCTCCGATCAGGCCATCTGCAGGGCGCAGAGCATCGCGGGACGAGACGCTGGATAGGTCTCGTCCCTTGGTCAGGCGATCGGGTCAGACGGGTGCTTCGGCCACCAGCGTGCGGACGAGCTTCTTATTCACGAATTCCTGGATACCCATGTTGCCAAGTTCGCGCCCATAACCGGAGTCCTTGATGCCGCCGAACGGAAGTTCGGCATCCGACCAGGAGATGTTGTTGACGAACATCATCCCCGTATCCACGCGGCTGGCCACCCGTTGGCCACGCTCGATATCCTTAGTGAAGACCGAGCCGCCCAGACCGAAATCGGACTCGTTGGCCAGCGCGATCGCCGCGTCCTCGTCCCTGACGCGGAAGAACATCGCGACCGGACCAAAGAATTCATCACGAAAGGCAGGGTTGCCGGGCTCTACGTCGCTCAGGATCGTGGGGTGCATGAAGGCGCCCGGACGGTCGATTCGCTTGCCGCCCATGACGATCTTGGCCCCGTGCGAAACAGCGGTGTCGACCTGCTTCAAAAGATCGATCAGCGCGGACTCCGTCGATAACGGGCCGAGCGTCGTCTCCTCGTCCTTCGGGTCGCCTGCCTTCAGCGCACTCAGCGCCGCCCGGAACTTCTCCAGGAACGCGTCGGCAACCTTGTCGACGACGATGAACCGCTTGGCGGCGCAGCAGGTCTGACCGTCATTGTACATCCGGCCCCAGACGGCCCATTTGACCGTGTGATCGAGATCGGCGTCTTCCAGCACAATGAATGCGTCGCTGCCGCCGAGCTCCATCGAGGACGGCTTGAGGTTCTGGCCCGCCCGCGCCGCTATGCTTCGGCCAGCGGCCACGCTGCCAGTAAGGGCCACGCCCTTGATGCGAGCGTCGTCGATGAGGTGGTTCGACTGGTCGTGCGAAATCAGCAGGTTGGTATAAAGGCCAACGGGTGCGCCCGCATCCATGAACAGCTTCTCGAACGCGATGGCGCATTGCGGCACGCAACCGGCATGCTTGATCACGAGCGTATTGCCCGCCATCAGATGCGGCCCGGCGACGCGTGCGAGCTGGTAGTAGGGGAAGTTCCACGGCTCGACGCCGAACACGACGCCGATTGGGCTGCTCTCCATATGCGCTTCGCCGGCTGTCGGGTGAAGCTTCACGGGTGCCAGGAAGCGCTCCGCATTCTCGGCGTAGTAGGCGAGGATCTGCGAGCTGAACTCGACCTCCCCGCGCGCCTCGCTGATGCGCTTGCCCATTTCCAGCGTCATGATCTGAGCGAAATGCTCGGCCTGCTCATGAAGGAGGACGGCAGCCCTGGCGATGATCTTGGCCCGATGCGCGTAGCTGGTGTGCTTCCAGGTTTCGAAGCAGGCCGTGGCGACGACCATCTTCTGCTCGAGCTGGTTGTCAGTGATTTGTTCGAAGGATTTGACAAGTTTGTTGTCGAAGGGGTTGACGGTTTGGTAGGTCATTGTTTCGTCCTCGGTTCCATGCCGCCGTCTCCGCGTCCGCGTCGTCGGTAAAGCCACAGTGGCGTCCGACCATGTCGGAGGCGCCGATGGAGCGCCGACGATCTTGCGTTCAGGACGCCTCGTTTTTGACAACGCGTAGTATGGGCCGGCTGGCGTTCGCAAAGCAGCCTCGGAAACTACTCACGGTGTGGTGCTAGAGCATTTTCCGACCTGATTGGATCAGTGCGCCTGCCGGAAAATGCTCTATC
>CAZZVF010000503.1:0-1730 GCA_964657355.1 uncultured Buchnera sp. | reverse complement strand
TGAGAGTCGGTCTGTAATTATAATTCCTAGTAAGGATGGACCGCGGAAAGCAAATCCCATTCCGACGTTGCCTGTCAGGAAGTGCTGAAACGTGCTCAACAGTCTGGACCTCGACGAAGGCGTTCGCGAGGATAACGCGCTCAAGGGTGGCAGCGCGGTGTAAGATGGAGCGACACTGCTCCGCCTTGCGCTCGCCTACACGTCTCCAGCAGCTTTTGCACGACGGCTGTTTGCTTGTTGCTGTACCTAACAGGTCGCGGAAAAAGGCTCTTCACCTGACCGGGTCTGCATGATTCAATGCCTCCAGCGAGATTTGAGGGTATTGTGATGCGCGGTGGCGATATCGAGACATCCGGCTTATTTTCCTATGTGAGCTGCGAGGCGCGTGTTCCTGTCGGTCACCCTTTGCGAGCGATCCGCGCGATCGTGGATGAAGCGCTGGAGGTGTTATCGCCGGACTTCGAGCGGATGTATTCGCCGATCGGGCGGCCATCGATTCCGCCGGAGAAGCTGCTGCGGGCGCTGTTGCTCCAGGCATTCTACACGGTGAGGTCCGAGCGTCAGCTGATGGAGCAACTCGACTACAACCTGCTGTTCCGCTGGTTCGTCGGTCTCGCGATGGACGCGCCGATCTGGGACGTAACGGTATTCACCAAGAACCGTGAGCGCCTGCTTGCGGGCGACATCGCCGCGCGATTTCTATCGGCCGTCATGGGGCAGTCCCGCGTGAAAGTGCTGCTGTCCGACGAGCATTTCTCGGTCGATGGCACGTTAATCGAGGCTTGGGCGAGCATGAAAAGCTTCAAGCCGAAGGGCGGTGTTGAACCCGACGACAGCGACGACAGCGGCAGCCCCGGCGCTGGGCAAGGCGTCGAGCCAGCGCCCCAGGGGCGCAACGCTGAACGCAATTTCCGCGGCGAGAAGCGAAGCAACGCGACCCATGCCTCGATCACGGATCCCGATGCGCGATTGTTCAAAAAGGCGCGTGGTCAAGCCGCCAGGCTCTGCCACATGGGCCATGTTCTGATGGAAAATCGAAACGGTCTGGTTGTCGATGCCATGCTGACCCACGCCACCGGCACGGCCGAACGCGAGGCAGCACTGGCCATGCTCGAACGCATGGACGGGCGCCATCGCATCACCCTTGGCGCGGACAAGGCGTACGACACCGCCGGTTTCATTGCCGCCCTGCGAGGCATCAAGGTGACGCCGCATGTAGCGCAGAATAACAACGGCCGACGCTCGGCCATCGACGGTCGCACAACCCGCCATGGCGGCTACGCGATGTCGATCCGTATCCGGAAGAAGATCGAGGAGATTTTTGGTTGGGCAAAAACGTCTGGTGGGATGCGCAAGGCCCGCCATCGCGGTCGGGATCGCGTCGGCTGGAATTTCACGCTGACCGCCGCTGCTTACAATCTCGTGAGGCTGCCAAAACTGTTGGCAGTCGCCTGAGCATGCCGGGAATCCGTCCCCGCACCCGAATTTCTGGGCAAAACCGGCCTACAGACCCGAAAACCGCCTCAAACGACCGGCGTCAAATTGACGAAGTCCTCAGATCGTACCCAAACGAGCCTATTTCCGCATCCTGTTAGAGGGGTCGTGATACACTAGCGCGGAACCTTCGGCATGCGCTAAACCAGAAATGCTACAGTATCCCTCGTCGGCTCCAACAAAGTCAGCGCGGATATAGGCAGCACCTCTAGAAATAGGAACTATCTCGACGATAT
>CAZZVF010000502.1:0-1734 GCA_964657355.1 uncultured Buchnera sp. | reverse complement strand
CGCCCGGCGCATCCACAACCGCTCTTTGTCGACAGTCAAGCTTGGCTCCGGCGCTCGTATTCGAGCTTGTATCTGCGCCAGAGCCTGTCCTTTTTGGCCGCGTCCCACGACCCGCCGGGAAACACGGTCTTTAGTCCTGCGCCGCCGAGAGTCCCGACGACGCCACGTGCGGCGGCTGGGCCATACTCGGCCAGCACGGCTCCGGCACCCTCTGCCGCTGCCCATGCTGGGACTAGCACGGGCAGCGTGGCACCGAGCGCTGCACCGAGCCCGAGGACAGCGACGTCCTCCGCGAGGGCCTTGTAAAAGTTCGCCGGTTTGTAGATGTCAGATATATCCTTCATCTCGCCGCCGAAGTTCTGTTCCGCGTAGTAAGCAAACTCCCGCTCGTTCAATGAAAACGGATAGTCTGACGGAGCGTCCTCAATTTGGAATTTCAGTAGCGTAAGCCAAGACGTTACCGGCGTGTAGCCATCTTTCCGGCGCATTTCTGTCAGCTTCGTTTCCAAGGCATTCTTCACACGTAAATCAGCGCGGAAGAAGCACAGGGCTATAAAAAGCCGCCGCGCAAGTCCAGGGTCGGGGCAACTTGTCAGGTTACCCATGGACGCGTTCACTTCTTCAAGTTGCTTGGTTACCACCCGGTCCTGCAACCAGGTCGAACGTTGTATGGCGCCTACTGCAGCCATGCTCAGCTTCCGTTACGATAGGACGGGTTGTCTAGCACAGACGGACGCATGTCGCCATAGGACTGGCGGCCTTGCACCTGGCTCCAGTGGCGCGAGCAGCTACCGTTCGCAGGGCGATGAAGGCTCACTGTCTCCGGTAGTTGCCGGTCATTCGGCCAAAGACGGCCATCTGGCATCTTGTCCGGGAAGGCCATTACCTCCGACTCCCTGATCCTCAGCATCGGAACAAAAGACGCACCGTTGACCCATTTCGCTCTCGCTCCAAGCGCGAGGGCACCCAAAGGGCTGGACCATTCTGTCTGGATTGCTACGAAAAGGGAGTCACCGCGTGAATGGCGAGCATGCCAGAAGTCATGGTATGAGATGATCATTCTCGGCAAGCTGTCGGTTCTCTGCAGAGCGCCCGGGGCCACCCGATGCGTCAGGGTGCCGCGTGCCGTGCATCGATTTGCGGCGGGCGAATGCGAGTGCCGCGAGGCCCGATCCGAATGCCGCCAATGAAGCGGGTTCGGGGATCGCGCGCAGCGGCGCGTAATCGTAGGCGATGCTGAGCCAGAATTTCGCGTCCGCCTTGCCGCCGAACCTGAGGTCGGCGTTCGGTGTAAGGTTGGTGCCGGAGGTGACGAACATCTCGTTCAGCACGAACGCGAGGCTACCTTTGCCACTGAGTCCCTTGAGGCTAGGCAGCAGATCCGGGTCATTGAAATGCGTTGGATCAGCCTTCGAAAACGCAATGTTGCCTGCTCCACCCGGGACGGAGAGGGTTTGCAGACCACTGCCGAGGACCTCCTGGACGTTAGCACCGTGCCCGCTGAGCGTGTAGTAGACGCTCGTATAGCCACGGCCGGTGCCGGCCAGCGCGCCGAGATTGATCAGTTCGAGCTGCGGGCCGCTCGTGCCGATGAGGCTGATCGTTGCACTCTCCAGTGTACCCAGCGACGGGTCGAACTGTGCCAGGGAAATGTTCGCGTAGCCCTCCGCGTCGAACGAACTCTGCGTGTAAGTGGCTGATCTATCGGTGATGACGTCTGCCCGCGCCGCCGAT
>CAZZVF010000501.1:0-1735 GCA_964657355.1 uncultured Buchnera sp. | reverse complement strand
TTTTTCAGCAGCCTGCTAGAGCATTTTCCGATCTTATTGGATCAGGATGCCTGCCGGAAAATGCTCTAGCTCTTTGGTTTAGCGAGCATCTTTATCCGACGGGTGATCCCGTCTGGTCGGATGATGCTCTAGGCGGCTTTCGCTTGGCCTGCGACGCGTACCAAGTTGCCCAGCACGTCGAGTGCCGTTGAAACGCGTTGATCGATAGTCATGTCGCGCACCACTGCCAGCTTGTGATCCGGGCGTAGTTTCACGGTTCCCTTGCGTGTGCCGAGCCATGCGACCAGGCCTGCAGGATTGGAAAATGCATTGCCGCGGAACTGCAGGACCATGCCTTTCGGGCCGGCTTCGAGTTTCTCCACGCCGACTTCGCGGCAGGCGCGCTTAAGGCCGACCACCTGCAGGAGGTTGTCCACTTCGGGCGGTAGCGGGCCGAATCTGTCGACCAGTTCGGCGGCCATTGCGGCACTTTCCGCATCCGACGTGAGCGCGCCGATGCGGCGGTAGAGGCCGAGCCGCACCGGCAGGTCGCGCACATACGCCTCGGGAATGAGCACGGGCAGGCCGAGATTGATGTTCGGTGTCCAGTCGCGATCTTCGGTGCGCTTGCGACCGGCGATCGAGCGGATGTCGGCGACGGCGTCTTCCAGCATCTGCTGGTAGAGTTCGATGCCGACTTCGCGGATGTGGCCCGATTGTTCGTCGCCGAGCAGGTTGCCGGCTCCCCGGATGTCCAGATCGTGGCTGGCGAGTGTGAAACCGGCGCCGAGCTGGTCGAGCGTCTGCATGACGTTGAGGCGCTTCTCCGCGGCGGCCGAGAGTTTCGCTCCGGGCGGCCAGGTGAGGTAGGCGTAGCCGCGCTGCTTGCCGCGCCCGACCCGGCCACGCAGCTGGTAGAGCTGGCCCAGGCCGAACATATCGGCGCGATGGATGATCAGCGTGTTCACGGCCGGCATGTCGAGGCCGCTTTCCACGATGTTGGTGGAGAGAAGAATATCGTATTTGCCGTCGCCGAATTCGGTCATGACGCGTTCGAGATCGGTCGGCGTGAGCCTGCCATGCGCTTCGACGATCTTCGCCTCGGGCACGATTTCACGAAGCCGGGTCTGCATCTTCGGCATGTCTTCGAGACGCGGCACGACGCAAAACACCTGGCCGCCACGGAAGCGTTCGCGCTGGATGGCTTCGCGCATGACAACGTGGTCGAAGGGGGCGATAAAGGTGCGCACGGCCAGGCGATCGACGGGCGGGGTTGCGATCAGGCTCATTTCGCGCACGCCGGTGAGGGCGAGTTGCAGGGTGCGCGGGATCGGTGTCGCGGTCAGCGTCAGCACGTGCACGTCCGCCTTGAGCGCTTTCAGCTTCTCCTTGTGGGAGACACCGAAATGCTGCTCCTCGTCGACGATCAGCAGGCCCAGATCGGCGAACGCGATGCCTTTGGCGAGCAGCGCGTGCGTGCCGATGACGATGCTGATCTCGCCCTCCGCAATGCCGCGCTTGACCTCGGCTGCGTCCTTCGCCGTCACCATGCGCGACAGCTGCCCCACTTTCACCGGCAACCCTTCGAAGCGTTTGGTGAAGGTGCGAAAATGCTGGCGGGCGAGCAGCGTGGTCGGCACCACGACCGCCACCTGCGCACCCGACATGGCGACGGCGAAGGCGGCGCGGAGCGCGACCTCGGTCTTGCCGAAACCGACATCGCCGCAGACCAGCCGGTCCATCGGCTTTCCTGCCG
>CAZZVF010000500.1:0-1750 GCA_964657355.1 uncultured Buchnera sp. | reverse complement strand
CTTGCGGAAGCGGGGATTTAGGCTTCCTTGAGGAAGCGGGCGACCACCTCGATCGTGGCTTCGTCCATCAGGGCCGGGGCGTGGCCCGCGCCGTCCACAATGTGCACCGACGACTTCGCCGCCATTTGGCCGAGCGTCTCCGGCAGCAGCAGGTCGCTGGTCTCGCCCCGCAGCGTGAGCATCGGGACTTCGATGCGGTCCCATACGGCCCACAGATCCATGTCGGCCGGCGCGCTGGAGCGGAGCGGTGCCACCATGGCCGGATCGTAGTGCACGGTGACCCGGCCATCGTCGCGCAGGCGGTGCGAGTGCTGCGTCATCTCGGCCCATTGCGGGTCGGTGAGGTCGCCGAACGGCGCGTGGATCCGGCGCAGATAGGCCTCGAACTGCGTCAGGTCGGGGAAGTCAGGCACGTCGCCCAGATAGTCCCTGATGCGCTCAAGCGAGGCTTTCGGCACGAACGGGCCGATGTCGTTCAGCACCATGCGCCGGACCGGATTGCCCGCGGTCGCCGCCAGCAGCATGCCGCAGATGCCGCCGAGCGAGGTGCCGACCCAGAAGACCGGGCGATCGATGAAGGCGAGCAGGTGGGACAGCGCCTGGACGTAGCTGAGCGGCTGGTAGAGTGCCGCGTCGGGCAGCCAGGAGGAGCGGCCGCGTCCCGGCAGGTCCGGGCAGAGCACGTAGAAGTCGTGGGCCAGCGCGCGCGCGAGGACGTCGAAGTCGCGGCCGTTGCGGCTCAGTCCGTGCACGCAGACGACCGGCTGGGCGTGCGGATCGCCCCAGGCGGTGAAGCAGAGGCGCTGGAATGTGCCGGCCAGGAGATAGAGGATTTCACGCTCGCGAGGCTCCATGCGGCATCTCCGGATCGGTCTTCTGCAGCGGGGAAGCGCTTACCATATCGACAGGCGCGTGGCTTCCCGCGCGCCGTCTCAGCCGCAGCATGGGCCGCTCCACGCCCCAATAGGACGCGGACGCCAGGAGCCCGGCGAGCGGCAGGCCGATGAGAGCGAGGCGGAAGGCGCCGTGCGGCCAGACGGCGTCGGCGAGCGCGAAGGCGCCCCAGTGCCACAAATAGAGCGAATAGCTCAGCCGGCCGACGACGATTGCCGCCGGTGCGGATAGCAGGCGCTGCACCCGAGTACCCACGACGAGGCAGGCCGGCACCAGCACGACGAGGGCGGCCCCTTGCAGGCTGGTTCGCAGCACGTCCCGCCACAGCGGCGAGGATACCGCGAAGCCTGAAGCGAGCAGCAGGCAAGCGGCGGCTATGAGCACCCTGGAGCGTGCTGCCCGCGCTGAAGCGGCCGGGAACGCCCGCTCGGCGCAGGCGGGCACGGCGCCCCACAGGATCGAGTCGCACCGTGTGTCGGTGCCGAGATAGAGGCGCTTGTAGTGCCAGAGTGGATTGTCCTGGGCGATGCCGCAAACGCCTGGCCATGGGTCGCCGACGCAATGCCGGAACAGGAAGAGGCGCCACGCGAGCACCGCCAGGCACAGCACGAGGGCAGCGGGCAAGACGATCCGGCAGCGCCAGAACAGGGTGAGCGCCAGCGGCCAGACGAGGTAGAAATGTTCCTCGATGGCGAGCGACCACAGGATGTTGAACGGGTGCCGCACGCCGGCGAGGTCGGAGCGGTAGCCGGCCCAGAGGTCGTAGGCGTTGGCGCCGTAGCCGAGTGCCGCCGCCCAGCCGGCAAGCGGGATGTGGCCGCCCGCCAGGCTGAAGGCCGCGCCGGCGACCGCGACG
>CAZZVF010000499.1:0-1751 GCA_964657355.1 uncultured Buchnera sp. | reverse complement strand
CGACGACAGCGTCGGGATTGAACCGTGCCGGGTTTCCCGGAGGCTCCTGATCTTGCGAGGATGGAGCCATGACGAAGCGAACCCCACCCTTTTCCCCTGAAGTCCGCGAGCGCGCCGTGCGGATGGTGTTGGAGCACCAGGGCGAGCATGATTCCCAGTACGGTGCGATCCGCTCGATTGCCGCGAAGATCGGCTGCTCGGGCGAGACGCTGCGGAATTGGGTACGCCAAGCCGAGCGAGACCAGGGCCAACGAGCGGGTCCGACGACGGACGAGCGCGAGCGGATCAAGGCGCTGGAGCGGGAGAACCGTGAACTCCGGCAAGCCAACGAGATCCTGAGAAAGGCATCGGCGTATTTTGCCCAGGCGGAGCTCGACCGCCCGTTCAAGCGATGATCGCCTTCATCGACGATCACCGCGGTGCCTACGGGGTCGAGCCGATCTGCAGGGTCTTGCCGATCGCCCCGTCGACGTACCATGCCCATGCTGCGCGACGAGCCGATCCCGCAAGGTTGCCGGCCCGAGCCAAGCGGGACGCAGCGCTCGTGGCCGAGATCCGGCGCGTGTACGAGGCGAACTTCTGCGTCTACGGCGTACGCAAGATCTGGCGGCAGCTCGACCGTGAGGGGATTCCGGTGGCGCGTTGCACCGTCGCACGGCTGATGCGAGCGATGGGCCTGAAGGGCGTCGTGCGGGGCAAGACAGTCCGGACGACGATCCCTGATCCGGCCGCGGCGTGCCCACTCGACCGGGTCAACCGGCAGTTCAAGGCCGAGTGCCCGAACAGGCTGTGGGTCGCGGATTTTACCTACGTCGCGACCTGGGGCGGCTTCGTCTATGCGGCTTTCGTCATCGATGTCTTCGCTCGCCGGATCGTGGGCTGGCGCGTGTCGCGTTCGGCGCGGGCGGACTTCGTGCTCGATGCCCTGGAGCAGGCCCTGCACGAGCGCCGCCCCTTCGCAGGCAGCGGTCTCGTCTGTCACTCCGACCGCGGATCGCAATACGTGAGCATCCGATACACCGAGCGCCTTGCTGAAGCGGGCATCGAACCCTCCGTCGGCAGCGTCGGTGACTCGTACGATAATGCTCTCGCCGAGACCCTGATCGGACTGTTCAAGACCGAGCTCATCCACCGGCGCGGCCCGTGGCGGTCGTTCGAAGCCGTAGAGTTCGCCACCCTCGAATGGGTAGATTGGTTCAATCACCGTCGGCTGCTCGAACCGATCGGCAACGTGCCTCCCGCCGAAGCGGAAGCGCGCTACTATGCACAAACCGAGGCGCAAGCCTTGGCAGCCTGACCCAAACCAAATGGCCTCCGGGAAACCCGGCGCGGTTCAATCCGTGAATCCTATGACCGCGTCACTGCACTAGGCCTCAGCTCGGCAGCGGTTCGCACATGTATCGCCTCCGCAGGTGCGTCCCGGCAGACATGATTGCCTTTGTCGGAAGCCAGCAGGTCACTGTCGGTCGCAGGACGAAGGGTCCGGACGAGGCGAAGCGCCTGATGGCCGCCGTGTTGGTAAAGCTCGAAGCGCGTCGGTGACCTTGTAGAAGGGACCGCGGATTCTGAGCGAAAGCGTGCGCACGAGATTGCGGCGACAGTTCATGATGCGTGGTTGGCCCGGCATGTCGAGGAGCCGAGCGCACAGACCTTCCGGCCGGTAGAGATGGCGGCACGGGTCTTCAACCGCCTGCCGCTCGAAATGTCGAAGCCGGCCCTGAACGCCATATGCGACGTGCCAGACCTGCAGG
>CAZZVF010000498.1:0-1767 GCA_964657355.1 uncultured Buchnera sp. | reverse complement strand
CCCCTCTACACGGTCGCTGCAGCCGCCCCGACACCGGTGCCACTGGTCCGCAAGTACTGATGATGAACATCACAGGACCGAGCCTCAGATCGGATAAATTCTAAAAAGGCATTCGAAATCGAAGCGTGCTTCCTTCCCAAGGTCCTCGCTTCGCTAGGGGCCAAGTCCTGATGTCTCAACAGCTACGGTCACTTGGCCCCGCCCCTCTGATATGAAAATATTTTTCAATAATTTATACCAGCGAGCGCTGATGGTGACTCACGGGGTTTCGGATAGGCGGCGGATCTGATTCGATGCGGTGAACCAGAGGGGTTTGCCATGTCCGCAGCCGTGCCGCTTCGCGAAGACTTCGACGCCGACGCTCTGCGCCATCTGGCCAAGACGAGCCGGGATGCCGGGCAGAGTCGGCGTCTTCTGGCGCTGGCGACGATCTACGATGGCGGCAGCCGCACGGACGCGGCCCGGATCGGAGCGGTGGGCCTGCAGACGGTGCGCGATTGGGTGTTAGCCTTCAACGCCGATGGTCCGGTTGGCCTGATCGACGGCAAGGCACCGGGGCAGCGGCCCAAGCTGAACGACGACCAGCGCCGGGCGCTGGCCGCGATCGTCGAGCGCGGTCCAGACCCGGATCAGGACGGCGTCGTGCGCTGGCGGCGCACGGATCTGGCCGCCTGGCTCTATGCGCGCTTCCGCGTCAGCCTGGACGAGACCACGGTCGGGCGCGAATTGCGGAAGCTCGGCTTTGCCAAGCTCTCCGCCAGACCCCGGCACTATGCCCAGGATCCGGCCGCGCTGGCGGCGTTTAAAAAAGCCTGCCCGCCGCGGTGAGGGCGATCCGCGCCGCGTTGCCGGTCGGCACGGACATCGAGCTGTGGTGGCAGGACGAGGCTCGCGTCGGCCAGAAGAACACCCTGCCGCGTCGCTGGGCGCGTCGCGGCACGCGGCCCACAGCCCCCAAGGATCAGCGTACGGAATATGCCTACATCTTCGGAGCGATCTGCCCCGAGAAGGGCAAGGGCGCCGGCCTCGTCCTGCCCCGCTGCAATGCGCAAGCGATGAACGCGCACCTGGCCGAGATCAGCCTCGCCGTCGATCCCGGCGCCCATGCCGTGCTGATGCTCGACGGCGCCGGCTGGCACGTCGCCGGCGACCTCGTCGTGCCCGACAACATCACACTGTTGCAGCTCCCAGCCCGCGCTCCGGAACTCAATCCCGTCGAGAATGTCTGGCAGTTCATCCGCGACAACTGGCTCGGCGACCGGATCTTCACATCCTACGAGGACATCGTCGACCGCTGCTGCGACGCCTGGAACAGGCTCACCGATCAACCCTGGAAGATCATGTCCATCGGACTGCGCGAATGGGCTCATCGGTTATGATCAGCGCTCGTTGGTATAACATGGAGAAAGCAGAAGAGCGGGATTGTCGACGCCCTGACTGCGAAATGTAAAATCTATAGCGTGAAGAAACCATCGATAGCGACGGCCCGCGATCACGGCCACGAGATGAGGTGGCTCGGTGGATCTGCCCACGGCAACCGCCTGAAACCGGCAGAAAGCCATACGTTTATTTTCAGTTATTCATGTTCAGGCTTGCGTTCGGATCGGTAGCGGGTCGTGGAATGTCCGTGACCAGCTGTAGCAACATGGTTTTCCGGAATGAGGTTTCGCGGCGGTCTGGTCGCACGAAAAACCCGTCGGGCTTTCGCCTGACGGGTTGATCTGATTGCGGTCGATTTGGTTGCGGGGACAGGATTTGAACCTGTGA
>CAZZVF010000497.1:0-1783 GCA_964657355.1 uncultured Buchnera sp. | reverse complement strand
GACAGCACGATCGCCTCGGGGCGCAGCGCCATCGCCTCGTCCACGCTGAGCGCATCGTTCCGCCGCACGTCGCATGCCGCCTCGAGATCGCCCAGGAAATGCACCAAATTGAAGGTGAAGCTGTCGTAGTTGTCGATAAGCAGGATCATGGCCGCTTACTTATCAGCTTTGGCGGGATTAATACCGGGGCTTATCGCGACACTCATTGTCGGCAGGCACGTTTGGACGTCTTCAGCCTATGATCGTATGATACACGCCTAGATCGTTGGAAGCTCCGTAAGTGGCTCAAGCACCTACAGCCCCAGCGGCGACGGTTGGACCGACCCAGCCCGCCGCCAATGCAAACGAGACAATGCACGCCAGCGCGGCCTGCATCGCCAGCCTTCGTGCCAGCGAGGGCCAGCGAAATGGCGGCGGTTATTATAATGACCAAGCCAACAACTGCACTGTCGGCACCGGCATCCTCGTTCACCAGGGTCCTTGCACGGCTGCGGAGATGGCCCGCCAGGCCAACCGGCAAGCCAACGAGAATACGTTCATGGATCGTGTCGCTCAGGCCGAAGCCACTGTTCGACGGCAGGTGCCAGATCGCGCGCTGACACAGGATCAATTCGACGCGCTGATTTCGGCCGCCTTCAATCTCGGTCCTACAGGCGTTGCTCCCGTCACCGAGAGGGCGAACGCCAATGACGACCCGGGAGTGGCGCAAAGATTGCGCGAGCGTGTGAATGTTCGGCCCCGTGATGCGCGCGGGCGCCCGTCCGGCCCGCCGGTGCGAAGCCAAGGACTGGTGAATCGGCGGGAACGCGAGGCAAGGCCGTTCCTGGTTCCTCAAGCCCCGCAGGCCAGACCATGAGGCTTGGAGCGGCGCTCGCCGCCTTCGCCCTGCTCGCTCCGCTGCCGGCTGATGCCCAAACGCCGGACGCTTTCCAGGGAACGTGGCTGGTCAGGCGTATGGTCGGTGCGAGCGATGCCGGAACGGCGGCCGACTACCGAAAGCTCTTGGGCACGAAGCTGCACTGGACCGCGACGGACGTCACCGATGCTGATGGCGTCTGCAAGATCGTGCATGCAACGGTTGCCCCGGTTGCGAACGACATACTGGAGCACAGCATTTGGGGAGGTCAGACGATTGCCGGGCTTGCTCTGCCGAAATCCGAGATCGCCGCCGCATTCGGGAAGCGCCAGACGCCGGTCTACGACGACGGCGGCAAGGAGTGCGCCTACGCCGTGATGCTCAGACAAGACCGCATCCTGTTCATGTTCAGGAACGGCTATCTGTATTTGCTCGAAAAACTCAGTCCATCCTGAGCGCACGCTTCTTCAACCACCATCTCCGGCAAACCTGATCGCTTCCTCTGCCGCACGGAACAGGGCGCGGCTCTTCTGGCGCGTCTCTTCCCATTCGGCTTCCGGCACGCTGTCTGCCACCACGCCGCAGCCGGCCTGGACGTGCATGGTGCCGTCTTTCACCACCGCGGTGCGCAGGCCGATGCAGGTGTCCATGGTGCCGTCCGGCGCGAAATAGCCGATGCAGCCGGCGTAGATGCCCCGTCGGCTCGGCTCCATTTCCTCGATGATTTCCATGGCGCGTATCTTGGGCGCACCGGTCAGCGTGCCGGCCGGGAATCCCGCGATCAGCGCGTCGAGCGCATCGACGCCAGGACGCACGCGGCCTTCGACTGTGCTGGAAATATGCATGACGTGGCTGAACCGCTCGATGGCGAAGCTCTCGACGACTTTGACGCTGCCCGTCTCTGCGACCCGGCCGACATCGTTGCGG
>CAZZVF010000496.1:0-1784 GCA_964657355.1 uncultured Buchnera sp. | reverse complement strand
ATTGAAGCAATGAAAATGGAGATTACCCTGACTGCGCCCGCTGACGGCATCATCGACGAAGTACGTTGTTCGCCGGGGGACATGGTCGAGGAAGGCAGACAGCTCATCACATTCAAGGACGAGTGACGCTGGTCGGAACACAATCTTTGCACTCTGCCGGCACGTTTTTGCCAACGATCTGAAGAATGGAAGCCAAGCTGCATGAGTGCATCGCCGCATCCATGCACGAAGCAGGCTGAACCTCGACCTCGGATGGCCCATGCGTCTGATCGAGCGGCAGTGCCTGGCGCAGCTGATCGGCGGTTTGATAAAGCACAAACATTCTGACCCGATCGTCAGCGGTCTTGTCTCTCTTGTAGACCTCAAAGATGAGCGCCCCACCGGGAGGCGTGTTGTCCGGCTGGTCCTTGAGTGCCCAATCAAGCCCGAAGAATCCAGCCATGTTCTGCAGGGTGGTGTCATGGCCGAAGATAATTGTTACCCGCGCGGCCTTGTCACCTTGCCCGGGGAAGAAAGACTTTCCTTGAAGCGCCGCCGCAACTGCTTGGGCCATTAGCGCGCCGTTGTGCCGAGCCACAGACGGGTTCTTCCGCGTCAAGTTGTTGTAGCCGTTGTGCAGCGGTGCGATTTCCTCCAGGCCGGCTAGGTTCAACGGTCCCCAGCCGAGTTTGTCCGGCTGAAGGCCTTCGTCGTATTGAAGCGAAAGCGCCTCGGTCAGCATCGAGGCCTTGGCTAGCGGACCAGAGATCTTCGCCATTTCGGAATTAACGACAAGCCGGTTCTGCCCGTTCGGAAAACAATTTTCCTGCTTTGGACTACATGCAGACTGGGTATTCGCTTGACCTAGAATGTCCTCGAGATGCGCCATCGCTTTGGCGTAGCCGGGAACGGGGGCACCAGCACCTTCTGGCATCGAATGCGTGATGCTGTCAGTTGCCTTCGCCCCATCCAGCATGCACGCACCGGATGCTGTTGCATCGAAGATCGGGTCGATAGTCTTCGCCGTCCGATGGTGCGCAGCCACCCCGCAATCCGGAGCCAAGCCGCTGAGCAATGCGTCGCCGCTTTCGCTGGTTCTACTATCCCTGCTGTCCGCCCATACGAAGATAGCGCCCCGATCAGGGCAACCAAGTGAGGGAAGGACACCGAGCCTTGCATAATTCGTCCGCATCCACGAGCCGAGCAGCTTGAGGTTCAGCGCGCCGTGTGGCGTAAGGTCGCCAGGGGCGACTGGCCAGCTGGGCCAGGGATGCTTTGCATATTTTGCCAGTTCTTCGGGCGACTGGCTTGGAGCACGAATTCCGTGTCGTTCGACAATGACGACGCGCTCCAGTTGCTCAGCCTTGGCGGTGTAGACGCAACCGCTGCCGCATAGCAGGACCATAGCCGCCGCGAGGCGCTGCAATATCACGGCTTTGCGACCGCACGGCGGACCGCATAGGCGATCAGGATGAACAGCACGCTTGCCGCACTGAGTGCCAGTTGCACGAACTGCCCCGGCGTGAATGCCATCAAGGCAAGTACCGCGATAATTCCTGCAATGACCGCATAGCTTAGCCCTGGAAACAGCCACATGCGCAATCGCAGGACCGCACCGTCGCGCTGCAGCCTTTCTCGTAACCGGATCTCGGCAACGGCGATTATCAGGTAGATGAACAATATGATCGCGCCGGATGTATCGATGAGAAACAGGAATACGCCCGACGGCGAAATGATCGAGGCGAGCGCCGCAAGTGAGCCGGCAACCGTACCGAACAGGATGCCGCGTCGTGGAACAAGGCTGG
>CAZZVF010000495.1:0-1794 GCA_964657355.1 uncultured Buchnera sp. | reverse complement strand
AGCGAAATCCCCTGCCCGGCACCGTGACGATGCTGCGATCCGCGCTGCCGACGGCCTTCAGAACCTTGCGGAGTTCGAAGATCGCCTGGCTGACGTTGTTGTCTTCGACGATACGACCGGGCCAGACTTCGCGCAGCAACTCGTCGCGCTCCACCACGCGGCCATGGTTTGCGACCAGGTAGAACAGGACGTCGAACAGACGCTCGGCCAGCTTGACCCGCTCGCCATCGCAGCAGAGCGACCGCCGCAGAGGATCAAGCGTGAAGCGCCCCCAACGGAAACGGCCATGTTCCCGGAGCAAAATATCCATGACGCGGGCTCACTCCAAGACGGCACCGTGGTGGCCGCCCTTTGCCAAACCGGCCACGCAAACAGCCTGCCACGCGGGCGCTCGGGCGCCAACACCGGTGCTGGCAGACGCCGAGCGGGACGGCTGCAATGCAAACCCGCGTGTTGGCGTGGCCTTTACTTGTGTCCGGCCGCCTTCTCGCGCGCGATCGCTGCCACGATCAGCGAGCGCGCCTCGGCCGCGTCGCCCCATCCGGCCAACTTCACCCACTTGCCCGCTTCCAGATCCTTGTAGTGCTCGAAGAAATGTTGGATCTGCTCGATGGTGATCTGCGGCATGTCGGTATAGTTGTGCACGTTCATGTAGCGCTTGGTGAGATTGGGCGACGGCACCGCGATGATCTTCTCGTCGCCGCCGGCATTGTCGGTCATCTTAAGCACGCCGATCGGGCGCACGTTGATCACGGCACCCGGAATGATCGGGCGCGTGTTGGCAACCAGCACGTCGATCGGATCGCCATCGTCGGACAGGGTATGCGGCACGAACCCGTAATTGCCGGGGTAGCGCATCGGCGTGTGCAGGAAGCGGTCGACCACCAGCGTGCCCGCCTCCTTGTGCATCTCGTATTTGATCGGCTCGCCGCCTGTCGCCACCTCGATGATGACGTTGACGTCCTCCGGCGGGTTGTTCCCGATGGATATCGCGTCGATGCGCATAACTCGGCTGTCTCCAATTTCGGGCATAAAAGCTTGCCCGGGGTGCTTAGGCAACGGGGCGCATAGATAGTGCCGGCGCCTGGCACAACCCTGGCGTTGGCCGAACGCCCCCAGGGTCGCGTTGGCCCGGGGTGGCGCGTGTCGCCGACCACCAAGCCATCGCAGTAATCGACGCAAACGCTTACTGTAGTGGGACGTCAATTCACTCTTCTGACCGAATCGCGAAACCAGGAAAATGAACAGCTATGTGGCCCTTCTTCGTGCGGTGAATGTCGGCGGCACCGGCAAGCTGCCAATGCAGGTCCTTGTCGCGCTCTGCCGAAAAGCCGGCCTGGTCCGGCCTCGCACCTACATCGCGAGCGGCAACGCGCTGTTCGAAAGCCACCGGTCCGAACCGGAAATTCGCACAGCGCTCGAATTGCAGCTGCGTGAACATGCCGGCAAACCCGTTGGCGTGATTGTGAGGTCCGGACGCGAACTCGCCGAAATACTGTCCCGCAACCCGTTTCCGCATGCGCCGGGAAACGGTGTCATGGTTCTTTTCACCGATGCATCGCTGCCGAAGGATCCTCTTTCGGGGGCCACCGGACTTCACGATGAAACGGTGCTTCTGGGTAAGCGGGAGCTCTTCGTGCATTATCCAGAAGGAATGGCGAAAACCCGGCTGAGCCTCCCCAGTCAGCGCTGCGGCACTGCACGAAACATCAATACTGTCGCAAAGCTGGCGGAATTGGCTGTCGCCACAGTTTGAATCTGTCGAGGCGACGCTTTGAACCTGTCGAGGCCACG
>CAZZVF010000494.1:0-1801 GCA_964657355.1 uncultured Buchnera sp. | reverse complement strand
AGCGTGCGCCGACTCCATCGGCACCGGCCGGCAACAACAGCTTCGACGACGACGATATTCCGTTCTGATTTCAGCTGCGCCATGAATGTAAAAAAGCCCGCCGTTTGGCTAATGCCAGCCAGTTAAGCTGACTGGCATTTTTTTGTGGGGTACTTGTGCGGTCTTCGTTTGACCTCCCGCGGACACGATCGTTGTCGCCGTGCCGGCAACAGATAGACACGCGCTTGTTGTCGAAGCCGGGCGAGCCGTTGGGGAAAGGCGCCGGGGGTTTCCATGGGTGCATAGCGAAGTTCGGCCACGATGGCACGCGTGAATCCATGGAAGCTCAGTCGAGTCGGTGGTACGCCCAGTTCATGGGCGGTTTGTTGCATTTCCCAGCGCAGCAGGTTGTACGCGATGAGCAGGCCCCCGATTTCCTGTCGTACCAGCGTGGGTCGCTTGCTGCGCAAGACCGTATCGCGGGTTTGCATGGGTTGCTTGATATCTCGAAAGCCCCGCTCGATCTCCCAGCGTTCGCGATAGCACGCCGCCACGCTCTGCGCCGGATAGCGATCGGCATCGGCCAGTGAGGTCGGGTAGCGTTTACCGGAAGGGCAAACGATCAAGCGCGCTTCCCAGCATGCCGGGAGCGCGGGGTCTTGGCGGCGTGCTTGTGGCGACACCGGCAGGCGCACCCACTCGTCCCCTTCACCCAACGCGCGAATCACCTCATAGCGTAACGAGGACTTGGCGCGCATCAGCCAGTGCCGTTGCTTGCCTTTCTGCTGCCACGCCAGCAGAAAGGTCGCCGAATAGTAGGCGCGATCGAAGATCGTCAGTGAATCATCCGACACCGTCGCCATCAGGTCGCGGGCATCGCTGAGTTCGCCGGTGGTATACGCACCGAAGGCGGCGGCCCGGATCAAATGCGTATGGACATCCATCAGGCACACGGCGCGCACCTGCGGCCAACTTCCTTCACCGTACTGCGAGCGCCCGCCACCGAAGACCTCGCGATGCTCAGCCGTATCGGGCGTCGACCACACGATCCCATCGACCGCCAGCAAACGAAGTCCCTGAAAGCCTCCGGCCGCCGGGGGCGGCGTATCACACCACGCACGACTGATCTGATCGAACAGATGCGCCAGTGGGGCGTCACCCAGCCGCTGTCGCCCCTGGACCGTCGCGCTCGGCGCGGGCACCGCGTGAGCCGGGGCACCCAAGGCCAGACCCCAGTGGCGCACGATGTGCCAGATCGGTTCGTTGCGAAAGAGTGCCAGCCCAATGACCAGCCAAATCAGTCGCTCGGCGGGCAAGCGACGGCGGCGTAATGACGCCGTGCCCGTCGATTGCAGGGCTTGCTCGATCCCATCGGCAGGAATGAGCTGGCTGAAGCGATCGAACGCATCGGGAGACAGGTCGCCTAACGTATCAAGGTGGGCTTGCAGGGCAGTGGGCAAAGCAAGAGGCTCATGGAAAACCATGAGCCTCTTGGGTCACTCCCACTTCGTCAATACCTTAACTGACTGGCATTAGCCGAATGGCGGGCTTTTTGATTCAACAGGACACTAGAAAACTTATCCTAGCAAAACCCGATTCATCCTCTGCACAAACGCCGACGGGTCGGGCAGCTGGGCACCGGCAGAAATCTCCGCCTGCTCCAGCAACAGCGTGGCGAGATCCTTGGCTTTGGCTTCGTCTGTTTCCGACTCGACCCGCTTGACCAGCGCGTGCTGTGGATTGATCTCCAGCGTCGGCTTGGACTCGGGCATGTCCTGCCCCGCCTCGCGCAGCAGATGCGCGGCGACACATCATCCTCCAA
>CAZZVF010000493.1:0-1803 GCA_964657355.1 uncultured Buchnera sp. | reverse complement strand
TGAAGGCATGCTTCAAAGCAGGCATGCGCTGAACCACTCCAAGCCCCGCATCACGAACAAAGCGAAGCAACGGATTATCGCTGCTGAACAAACGATCGAGTCCGTCGGTCGCGACCAGCATTGATACGTGGTCGAACCGCCTTGAGCGCTGATAAGCCTCGAGCAGCGTAGCGGAGCCCAGATCCATACCGCGTTGCCGCGCATCGATGATCATTCGTGACAGCAAAATTGCATCACGTAGTCCAAGGTTCAGCCCCTGGCCTGCGATCGGGTGAATGCCGTGTGCAGCATCGCCCACGACGGCCAAACGCTCCCCAATCAGTCGATGAACGTACATGGCGGACAAACCGTAGACCCATCGACGTCCAACCGGCTTTATTGCGCCCAAATGGCCTCCTAACCTTCGCGCGATTTCCACCCCGAAAGACTTCTCGTCCAATCCTACCAGTCGCTCAGCCTGGTCGGCGCGATCACTCCACACGATTGCAGAGAGGTGCTGACCCTTTTCACCATCCGCCATAGGCAGTTGAGCAAATGGGCCCGCGGGCAAGAAATGTTCGAGCGCTGTGTTGTCGTGCGGCTTCTCGTGGGTGATTGCGCAAACGAGACCGGCCTGCTTGTAGCGCCATCCGGAGGCGACGATCCCTGCTTCACGCCGGGTGGGCGACTGCCGTCCCTCTGCTGCGACAACCAACTGGGCTTCGATTTGGGTCCCGTTCGAAAGGCTGACCATCGCGGCGGCTGAGCGCCTGGAGACCGCCGCTTCGGCTGGCGCATGAAGCGCAAGGTTCGGTGCCGAGTGGAGGCGGTCATTCAACGCCACCCGCAGGCTTCGCGCTTCGACCATCCATCCCAGCGGCCGCCCGTCAAGATCGTGCCGGTCGAAATGCAGGAACAGCTTGGACGCCGGACGACCAAGCCTGCCGTCCGAAACCCTGATTTGCTCGATCGGACCCGCCGGTAGTGGAAGACGTGACCAGATGCCTGCCTCCTCGAGAAGCGGCAGCGATCCAGCCGCTATCGCGTAAGCCCGACCATCGAAGGCAGGGTGTTCCATTGGCGGCAGCGCGGCGCGATCGACGACAGCGACTGCGATGCCCGCTTCGGCAAGGCGGCAGGCCAGTGCACCGCCGACCGGTCCCGCTCCGACAATGCAGACTTCAACCTTCATTCTCAGCCCTTTGTTGATCGTATTGCCTAACAATTAGGCATGACTCGCGGCCCCGTGAAGCTGCCGAGGCCATCACGCTCCCGGCATGGTTCTTGAAAGGTGCTCTCGGTAGCCGGTCCCGATCCTTGGACAGGCGCGGGAGAGGAAGGTGAGATGAAGCTGGTGATGGCGATCGTCAAACCCTTCAAGCTCGATGACGTGCGCGAGGCTCTGACGCCGCTCGGTGTCCAGGGCCTTACGGTCACCGAGGTGAAGGGTTTTGGGCGGCAGAAGGGACAGACGGAGATCTACCGCGGCGCGGAGTATCATGTGAGCTTCCTGCCGAAGGTAAAAATTGAAGTCGCCGTTGCGGCGGAGCAGGTCGACGCCGTGGTGGAAGCCATCATGCGCTCCGCCCAGACCGGCAAGATCGGTGACGGCAAAATCTTTGTGCTCGACATCCTGCGCGCTGTGCGGATCCGCACCGGCGAGCTCGATGCGGCCGCCCTTTAAGAGGCCCGGAGAGATGTCGATGATCCCCCCTCGTTCGAGCGCACGGCGAACCTCGTTGTTCAAGCTTTCGCGCTTAGCACTGGCTGCACTTCCGCTCCTCGGAATGACCTTGCCGCTTGCGGCGCCGGCATTCGGGCAGG
>CAZZVF010000492.1:0-1815 GCA_964657355.1 uncultured Buchnera sp. | reverse complement strand
GGTCAGCTATGAAGTCTCCATCGGCTTCGTTCTGGTCACCGTTTTGCTCTGCGTCGGCAGCCTCAACCTGAACGACATCGTACGCGCTCAAGGCCCCGGCCATCTGTGGTTCGCCGTGCCGCTATTCCCGATGTTCGTGATCTTCCTGATCTCCATGCTTGCGGAAACCAACCGCGCACCGTTCGATTTGCCGGAAGGCGAGAGCGAGATCGTCGCCGGCTTCTTCGTCGAATACAGCGCCATGTCGTTCGCGTTGTTCTTCCTCGGCGAATACATGAACATGATCATGATGTCCGGCCTGGCCAGCATCCTGTTCCTGGGCGGGTGGCAGGCGCCGTTCGGTTTGCACTTCATTCCCGGCATGGTCTGGTTCATCGCCAAAATCTGCGTCATCATGTTCTTCTTTTTCTGGGTGCGCGCGACCTTCCCGCGTTTTCGCTACGACCAGCTGATGCGCCTCGGCTGGAAGGTGTTCCTGCCGCTCTCGTTGCTCTGGCTGGTTCTGACCGCGGGCTTCCTCGAAGTGTTCGGCGTGTTGCCGAACCCGGCCGCCTGATCATGCGCCACACGCAATCCAAACGCGCAGCCGTTTGCAAGGTCCGATAATGCCCGCAACCACATCACCCGCATGGCGGCTGCTTCTGCTGGAACTGCTCTCCGGCATGGGCATAACGCTGCGCTACTTCTTCAAGCCGAAAGTCACCATCAACTATCCCTACGAAAAGGGCCCGCTCAGCCCGCGCTTCAAAGGCGAGCACGCGCTCCGCCGCTACCCGAACGGCGAAGAGCGTTGCATTGCCTGCAAGCTCTGCGAGGCGATCTGCCCGGCCTACGCCATCACCATCGAAGCCGAGCCCCGCGAGGACGGCTCGCGCCGCACCACCCGCTACGACATCGACATGACGAAGTGCATCTATTGCGGCCTGTGCGAAGAAGCTTGTCCAGTGGATGCCATCGTCGAAGGCCCGAACTTCGAGTTCTCGACCGAGACGCGCGAGGAGCTGATGTACAACAAGGACAAGCTGCTCGCGAACGGTGATCGCTGGGAATCCGAAATCGCCAAGCGCCTCGAGCTGGATGCGCCCTACCGATGATCGCAGGTTTCTTCTTCTACGTTTTCTCGGCCATCCTGCTCGGCTGCGCGGCCATGGTGGTGACCAGCCGCAATCCCGTGCACTCTGTGCTGTTCCTCATCCTCGCGTTCTTCAACGCGGCCGGACTATTCCTCATCGCGGGCGCCGAGTTTCTCGCGATGATCCTGGTCATCGTCTATGTCGGCGCAGTCGCGGTGCTGTTCCTGTTCGTCGTCATGATGCTGGACGTGGACTTCGCGGAGTTCCGTGAAGGCTTCCAGCGCTACGCACCGGTCGGCGCCACCGTCGGCGTCGTGCTGTTCGCCGAACTCGCCAGCGTCCTGCTCGGCTGGAACATCACGCCCGAGGCCACTACGCTGCGCCTGTCGCAGACACCTGTGGACGTGCAGAATACCCGGGCGATCGGTGCGGTGCTCTATACCGACTACATCTACCTGTTCCAGATGGCCGGCCTCATCCTGCTCGTCGCCATGGTCGGCGCCATCGTGCTGACCCACCGCGATCGCCATGCCGCGCGCCGCCAGAACATCACCGCGCAGCAGAACCGCCTGGTGTCCGACACGCTCGAAATCGTCACGCCACGCATCGGCGCCGGCGTGCAGGAACTTGGCATCTACCGTCCCAAGCTGCCGCAAGCCGGGCCCGCGCATCTGACCCACGATGCGGACGCCGATCATCACGCGCATCCCGGCGGGCAAGAGCACGACGACAAGCTGCTCGG
>CAZZVF010000491.1:0-1827 GCA_964657355.1 uncultured Buchnera sp. | reverse complement strand
AGAAGTGCGGCCCACTGGACGACGAGAAGTGCTGCGACGCCGAGCGGATGCAACAGCGCGCTGAGGAATGACTGCTTGAATCGCCAGGCCAGCACGAGGCGCAATCCGATGCCGCAGCCGAGCGCCAGCGCGGCGATGCCGGAAGGTGCCGCCAGCATCAGCATTGCGGGCAGGATTTGTCCGCCGGCCAGGATCAGCGTCCATAACGGCAGGGCAAATGGTTTCGCCATGCCTTCGGTCGCGTTCTTGGTGAGGCCTTCCCAAACCTGCGCGGCGTTGCTGTACATCCGGCAGGTGGCAATCGTCGTCGCGTCGAACAATCCGGTCATGAAACCGGCCCTACGGAACGCGCGGGGCAGCGTGATGCCGTCATGCAGCGACGCGCGGATGGCACCATGGCCGCCCGCGAGGCCGTAGGCGCGCTTCCGGGCGATGAACAACTGGCCGCATCCGGCACCCAGGCCGGGCGCTTCCGAACGCGCCATCCGCGCCATCGGCAGATAGCCCATCAGCAGGAAGTGGATCAGCGGGAGCAGCAGCATCTCGGCCCAGGAGCGCGTGATCTGGCGGGGAAATCCGCTCGCCAATCCCAGTGCACGGCGCTCCATGAACCCTGCCATGCGGTTCAGCGCGTCGGGTGCGAGCCGCACATCGGCATCGACAAACACCATCAAATCGTAGCGCGCGTGGCTGGCGAGCGTGGCGCACGCATGCTGCTTGCCGGACCAGCCGGCAGGCAGGGCAATACCCTGCACGACACGCAGCCGGTCGTCCTTGATTTCGCGCAGGATGGCTTGTGTCCGGTCGGTGGAGTTGTCGTCCAGCACGATCAACTCCAGTTGCACGTTGCGGCTCGCCAGGATCGCGGCGGCGGCGTCCGCGATATTCGCCTCTTCGTTGCGGGCGGGGATGAGCACCGACACGCTCGGCAGATTCGCGGCGGGATCCGGCGGCAGATACCGTCGCAGGTTGTCGAACGCCAGAAGCAGCGGGGCACCGGCCAGGACCAGTGCGACGATCGGCAGGATCACCATCGTCCGCGTTGCTCATGATGCGGATCGAACGCCCTGCCCCCGGCTGCCGCACGCAGCCGGCGCGACAGGTCGTACACGCCGCCGACGCCGGCGGTGCCGCGAAAAACCTTTGTGAACAACAGCGGATTACGCGAGATCGACTCCTCGGCCAGTCCGTCCATGGCGGCCTCCAACCCCGCCTCGAGCACGGCCTGCCACTCCGCCACGCTTCTGACTGGCGCGAGGCGGGCGTCGATCGGCTGGCCGAAGCGCAACAACGCTTCCGGCCGGCTTTCATTCCAGAAGCTATATTCCAGCGCCAACGGCAGGAACACGGCATCGGGCAGCCGGCGTGCCAGATGCGCGAGTCCGGGACGCAATGTCACCGGCCGCACGCGCGCATCGGTGAAGCAGCCTTCCGCCGTGATGCAGAGCAACGTGTGCTGCCGAGCCAGTCCGGCCAAGGCCGTACGCAGGAAGCGCGCGGCACCCCGCCTGCTGCCATCGATGCCGAACATGCCCATGCGCCGGAACAGACCGTAACGCTCCAGCTGGGCCTCGTCGATCGGCCCGAAACCGCGCCTGCCTGGGAAAAGCTTTGGCACCGTCAGCAACAAAACCGCCGGGTCCCACCACGAAGGGTGGTTGCAATACAGCACCAGGGGCCTGCCCTCGTGCGGCGACGGCGCGGTCGCACGGGACAGGCGCACGGCGTGGAATTTGCGCCAGAGATACCAGCGGAGATAAAGCCGGAAAGCTGCGACCAGGAACGGCGAGCGCAGCGCCAGAGGATTTTCCGCCTGGGGATTTTCCG
>CAZZVF010000490.1:0-1838 GCA_964657355.1 uncultured Buchnera sp. | reverse complement strand
TTCATGGCCCACAGCTTCATGGCCATCTGCATCATGTGCAGCCTGGACCTGCTCGTAGGTGAGGCGCGCGGTGCTGCGCATCAGCCCGCGGCCGAATTTATGGCGCGTCTTGCGGCCCTCTGAATCCACGAACATTTCGACGAACAGGCAGCCGCGTTCCTCGTCCGGCCGCAGGCTGCACCAGCCGTTGCTCAGCGCCTCGGGCAGCATCGGCACCACGCGATCGGGAAAATAGCAGCTGTTGCCACGATTTTTCGCTTCCCGGTCGAGTGCCGAACCCGGCGTCACGTAATGCGCCACGTCGGCGATGGCGACGATCAGGCGAAACCCCGTGCCGTCGGGTTCCGCGTACACCGCGTCATCGAAATCGCGCGCATCCTCGCCGTCGATGGTGATCAGCGCCATGTCGCGCAGATCGGTGCGGCGGCCCAGTGCGACGGCGCGGCCCTTCGCCGCTTCGGCCAACGCCTCGGGCGGGAACACCGTCGGAATGCCGTGCGTGTGGATGCAGATCAGGCTGACCGAGCGCGCATCGCCCATGGCGCCGAGCCGCTCGACGATGCGCGCGGTCTTCAGCCCGTAGCCGGTGCCGGGAAGCGGTTCGGCGAGCACGATCTCTTCCGGCTGCGCGTCCATCGTTTCGCCGGCGGGAATGCGCCACTCGGCTTTCGCGCGGCGATCGGTCGGCACCAGCCGGTCGGGCGCACGGAACACGCCGAGCACGCGCGCGGCGTCGTTCGACAGGCGCTTCAGCGTGCGGCCTTCGTATTTGTTGTTGCCGATCGGCTTCAGCCGCGCCAGCACGCGCTCGCCGGGCGCCAAAGCCGGGCGCCCTTTCGGCTCGGGCCGCATCAGCACCAGGGGCGGCGGCCCGTCGCCCTGCCATGGCACCGGTCGCCCGACCGGATCGCCTTCGGGATCGGTGCCGGTGATCTGAACCACCGTCGCATCGAGCAGCCGGCCAGGTTCGGTAAACCGCTTATGCCCGGCCGGCGCGATGCCGCCCTCATGGGCGAGAGATTTGATGAGGCCCTTCAGTCCGACGCGATGTTCCGGCCCAAGGCCGAACTCCCGCGCGATCTCGCGTTTGCCGATGCGCCCGCCGCTCTGCTTGATGAACGCTTTTACTGCATCGCGCGCCGGCAGCCCGGCGGGCGCCGAACCGGATGGTTGTTCCCCTGAGCCAGGCTTATTGGGACGGGTGGCCTTCTTGCCCCCCACGTTCTTACTCCCAGCCTTGGTGCGCACCGCCCTGCGATCAGCCATGCCGGCCACCGGCAGCAGCACCCGAAACCCGTTTCACCTGTTCAACGCCCAGTACGCATGTGCAACAATCATGCTGCTTTCCCAATATCGATCGCGCACCGTGCCGTGCGGGCGCCACAATGCCACGGAACCGCCCAAATACAGCAGCACGATCTAATCACGCCCGAAACGCAAGTGCGCGAAGGCAGGCGAGCGCCACCGTTGTCGATGGCCGCGACGTGGTCGCCGTCGACGGCGTGACGCAGGCCACTGACCCAGGCCCGCATAGAGCCGCACGATGTCGCCGCGGATCGCTCCGGATGCCAGCACTCGGTCACTCCGCGTTCGCCCGGCTGAACGCCCCATCGCGCCTGCGGTGGCTCAGGAAACCAGGCCGCGTTGTATTTCCACCCGATCGAGGCGGGACGGTGGCGGGGCTGCTAGAGCATCATCCGACCAGATGGGGTCACCCGTCGGATAAAGATGCTCGCCAAAACAAAGAGCTGGAGTTTTTTCCGGTCCACTTCGATCGGGAAAAGCTCTAGCAGGCTGCTGAAAAATGATTTCTGGCCCGACCAGACGACACAATAATT
>CAZZVF010000489.1:0-1852 GCA_964657355.1 uncultured Buchnera sp. | reverse complement strand
AGTGGCCAGGCGAGGGTTACACTGGGCGCCGCCCTGCAGATGGATCAGGGCCAGGAGAACACGGCCTGGCTGGAGACCGGTCGGCGCGGAACGACGCCGCGGCGCAGCTGGCTGAAGCGGCTGGCGCGTCACGCCGGCAAGCAGGATTTCGACCGCGCCACCCAGCGACGCCTGCCAATGCGTTGGCACGACCTGCTTGCCGACTGCCTGCCTCCGAGCGGGTCGTCGAGCGGGCCACAGGCGGGGCCGGCACACGGGAGCGCTACGGCTGCGATGACCGCCGTGGCGCCCGCCTCTACCGTGCAGAAGGCCTTGTCACGGCTGGCCGGCCCGCTGCCCGAACTGCTGCTGCTCGATGGCGCAGCCAGGATCATGCCCGAGCATCCGGCTCAAGGCGCCGCCGCCCTGCCGGTCCAATGGGGAACACAGGTGCACGCCACGAGTGCGATGCTCTACGGCGTTGCCTTGCATGGCAGCGCCATCGCCGCCGCCACCCTGCCGGCACGCGACATTGCCGCCTGCCTGCCCGCCCTGCGCCAGGCGGCGTCGTCCGGACTGCATCTGCTGCAGGTTTTCGTCGAGCCCGCACCGGAGCAGCGCCGCGCATGGTTCGGCGCGGATCCTGCTTTGGTTCGGGCGTTGCGGGCGATCGACGGGCTGGCGCTGTTCGAGCCCGCCGACGCCACCGAAGCCCTCGAATGCCTCGAGCTGGCGGTGCGCAGGGTTGACGGACCCAGCGTGATGATTGTGTCGGACGCAAAGGTGGCGTTGCTCGCCGGTCAGACGGCGCGCACGCGCTCGGGCCATGGCGGCTACGTGGTGCGCGAGACAACCGGTCCCCGTGACGTCACCCTGATGGGGTCGGGGCGCAACCTGGTCGCGGCGCTTCAGCTGGCCGACGGGCTGAAGGCGCACGGACTGGCAGCCGCGATCGTGTCCGTGCCCTGTGCAAGCCTGTTTGCAGCCCAGGACATCGGCTGGAAGAACAAAGTGTTGGGGGCCGCACCTGTGTTGCTGCTGGAGGACGCGGCACTCGCCTGGGTCCGGCAGGGCCGCGCCGAAGAGCTACTGGCGGGCGCCTTTGACCCGGGCAAGGACGGTGCGGCGGCGCGTCCGGAGAAGGTCGCGGGCTTCCTCGAGGCGCTCAGGCGCGGCCGCCACCGGGAGCCGCACACCACCGCTTAGAGCATCGTCCGACCGGACGGGGGTAACCCGTCGGATAAAGATGCTCGTTGAAAACGCCAGAGCATTTCGCGGCCGGCGTTCCGGTTCAACGAGGTCGGGAAAGGCTCTGGCAGCTTCGCAGCGGCGTCGGCCCTGCAATCTAGACAAAACCCAAAACCTTCTAGAAAACGCCTTCGTTGACCATCAGGTGTAGCGAACCCGACGTTTCGGGCGGCACGCCAGCAGGGAGTTGCCATAAAGATGGCCGTAAAGGTCGCGATCAATGGATTTGGCCGCATCGGACGCCTGGTGTTGCGGGCCATGGTGGAAAGTGGACGACGTGATGTGGAATGCGTCGCCATCAACGACCTCGGCAGCGTCGAGGCCAACGCCCATCTGTTCCGCTACGACAGCGTGCATGGCCGCTTTCCCGGCGAGGTGCTGGTCGAGGGCGACAGCATCACGATCCGCCACAACGGCCGCAGCTTCGGCCCGATCAAGGTGTCCGCCGAGCGCGATCCCAAGACGGTGCCCTACCAGGGCGTCGATGTCGCAATGGAATGCACCGGCCTGTTCACCACCAAGCAGGCCGCGTCGCAACTGATCGCGGCGGGTGCGAAGAAGGTGCTGGTGTCGGCGCCGGCCGACGGTGTGGACACGACCATCGTCTACGGCGTCAACCACGACA
>CAZZVF010000488.1:0-1852 GCA_964657355.1 uncultured Buchnera sp. | reverse complement strand
TCTTCTTGTCCGCCTGGCTTGCCTGCATGCGGTCTCCGGGATGCCGACGATAGTCAACCGCACCGTCCGCGAGAGTGCAACGGCCACCTTAGGTGCACCCTGTCGTGCGTACCCTGACCGGGCTTAAGGCAGGCCCCACGGTCCGCAAGCCTGCCGTCAAGCCGCCTGATCGTACCGGAGCAAGCGTGGCCGCCCTCCGCGACGATTGAGCGCGTGCTTAAACTTCACCAAATGGTCGCACTCGCGATGGGAAATCTGCGCAGTGTCCGACCGCAAGGAGCGAAACTCGCAGCTTTCGCAAACCTGCTGCGCACGGGTTGATCGAAACCGCATCCAGGCAACTCTCCGGCTAGTCTTTGCGGATTGTGCACAGCGTTCAGAATTTAGCGGCTATTACTAAGCCAGAACAGGCGCGTAACGGCATTTGACAGATCAGTCTGTTTCTGTCCCCATCGGCCCACAATCGACGCTTCGGCTTGCCTTGCAGCTCTTCCGATCCCGGTTTTTCCGATTCCGGTCGCTCCAAGTTGCCTAAAGAGACGGTTGGCATGAAGTGCCACCACTTTTCCGGCGGCACGTGTTGGAGAGATGCGGACAATGGCGACAGGGACGGTCAAGTGGTTCAACGCGACCAAGGGGTTCGGCTTCATCATGCCGAGCGACGGTGGCAAGGACGTTTTCGTCCACATCACGGCAGTTCAGGCGGCGGGGCTGCGCGGCCTCGATGACGGCCAGGCGGTCAGCTACGAAGTCGCCATGGAACGCGGCAAGGCAGCGGCGACGAATCTGAAGCTCGCGTGACAAGTGCCCCTCACGGCCGGGCAACACCGGACATGAGGGGTTCTTCCAGCCTTAGCGGGTAATCAGGCGCTTAGAGACTGTTCGAGAATGCGGGACGGTGAGTCAGAGGCACCGTTTGGTGCCGGTCCAGCGGGGCTTTCCGAGCACCGGAGCGCAGGAAAACCGCGTTGGATGACCGCCTTCGCGCATTCTCAAACGGTCTCTTAGCCAGTGATCGATGCACCGGTCCGGTTCACCGGCTGGACGTGCGACGCACCGGCCTCCCGCATTGCCGCCTCGGCCTTGGCCAGGTCGCCGCCCGACGACACGTTCACCGCCAGCACCAACTGTCCGGCGCGCGCCGCCTCGTGCCGCCCTTGCGATTGGGCCTTGTCCACCGCCGTGTTGGCCGCCGAAACCGCGCCGCCTGCCGCAAGCCCGACACCCGCCGCCGCAGCGATCGCCAGCGCCGCCGCACCGCCCGTCGCGATGGTGGCGCCGGCCGCGGCCATCGCACCGACCGTCGCCGCCATGCTCGTCTGCAGCGTGCGCACCTGCCTCGTGTCGTCCTCGGTATCGGGATCGGCCGCACCCGCCGTCGGAGTCGCGTCGGACGGTGCCGGATTGGCTGCCGGAAGGCTGATCGCCGCCCTGTCGAACCCCGCCCGGGTCAGCCTGCCGATCGCGTCCTGCAGCGCCGCATCGCTCGGGAAGATGCCCTGCACCTCTTGGATGTGCTCGCTTAGGACCGGACCCGCTTTGCCTGAAGGCGTAAATGCGTCTGATGGCATGGAATACGTCCTGCTTGTTTCGGACAGAACGCGGCCGGGAGCTTCGGTTTTCCCGCTGATAAGGAGCGCCATGGCCCCGCTCACCGCCTACGGCCTGTTCGCCGTGACCGCCATGCTCGTCACCTACGCGCTGGAACACCGCAGCCCGTGGTTCATCCTGGCCTTCGCAGGCTCATGCGCGCTCGGCTCCATCTACGGCTTCCTGCAAGGCGCCTGGCCGTTCGGCGGCGTCGAGGCGGTGTGGTCCCTGGTTGCGCTGCGGCGCTGGTGGCAGGTCGCGG
>CAZZVF010000487.1:0-1874 GCA_964657355.1 uncultured Buchnera sp. | reverse complement strand
GCGTCTGGCGTCTCCGCAACGCATGGGCGACCTGTTCAAGGTGCTTTGCCTGACGGGCGAGAAATTCGCTCCCCCCGGCTTCGAGCAGCCGGCTTCGACACAGCCCCCCGCTTCCAAACAAGCCGATACGGGCGCTAAGGAGGAGCCATGAGCGCCGAATACATCAGCCACCATTCACTGGCTGCGCGACACGGCTTTTTCACCAGACGTGGCGGCCTCTCCGTCGGGCCCTACGCCAGCCTGAATTGCAGCCTCACCGGTGGCGACGACATCGCCCTGGTCACCCAAAACCGGCGGATTGTGGCCGAAGCTCTCGGCGTCGCCCGCGAACAGCTGGTCGGCGTCACCCAGGTGCACGGCACGGCGGTGATCCCTGTGTCGGTTCCCTGGAAGCAGGGCGAAGGCGGCCGGGCGGATGCCATGGTGACCGCAGCACCCGGCATAGCACTCGGGGTGATCACCGCGGATTGCGGCCCGGTGCTGCTGCACGACGCGCCGTCGGGCGTGGTGGGGGCGGCCCATGCGGGATGGCGCGGCGCTGCTGCCGGCGTGCTGGAGACGACGGTCGAGGCGATGCTCGACCTCGGCGCCGAACGGGGGCGGATCACCGCCGTGGTTGGCCCATGCATCGGCCAGGCGAACTACGAAGTTGGCGAGGAGTTACGCGACGCAGTGGCTGACGGACAAGACTTCTTTGCCCAGGGCCACCGGCCCGGCCACTGGCAGTTCGACCTCGCCGGCTACTGCCTGAGCAGGCTCGCATCCGCCGGCGTCAAGGCCGTGGCGCTCGGCATCGACACCTTCACGGACGAGGAGCGCTTCTTCAGCCACCGGCGACGAACGCTCCGCCGCGAGGGCCCCATCGGCCACCAGATCTCGGCCATTGTGGCATGAGGCGGGTGGGCCCGAGGCTTGGTGGCATTTTGCCGGGTCATGCCGCCGCTCTGGCAGCGGCGCTGTGTCTCGCCGCCTGTGGCGACCTCCCGCAACCGTTTGCAGGGCGGCCCGGCGCCACCGCGCTGCGCCTTGCCAGGCCGCCGCCGCCCCGCCTCGTCGTGCCGGCGCCGACAAATGCCCTGCTGCCCGCCCATGATGCAGACACGTTGTCGCACACGATCACCGACGCGCTGGTCGCCGAAGAGGTGCCGGCCTTCGCCGAGATCGCCCATCCCGGCGACTGGCAGCTTTCCGTCGCCGCAACCATGCAGGGCGAGGCGGTCACACCGCGCTATACGCTGCTCGATCCGAAAGGCGGCTCGCGCGGCGACGTCATCGGCTCTCCTGTGCCCGCCGAACTCTGGGCCAAGGCCGACAAGGCCGCGTTCGAGCAGGAGGCTTCGAGTGTCGCGCCGCAGATCCTGACCCTGCTGAGGAGTGTGGACGCCAATATCAAGCAGAGCGACCCGAACAGCCTCTATAACCGGCCCGCTCGTATCTTCTTCTCCGGAGTAACCGGCGCGCCCGGCGACGGCAACGCTTCGCTCACGCGCGACATGCGGGTCCGCCTGCCGGATACCGGCGACCAGCTGGTCCAGCATGTCGAGAGTTCTGATTTCTCGCTCAAGGGCACCGTGAAGGTCACCGACCTGCCGGACGGCCAGCAGCAGGTGGAAATCCACTGGATCGTCAACGGGCCGCGTGGCGAACTCGCCGGCGACGTGGCCCAGGGCAAGGATATCCGGAACGGCACATTGTCGGGCTACTGGGGAGACATCGCCGCCGCCATCACGGACGAAGCCGCGGGCGGCGTCCACGAAGTCATCACCAACTGGTCAGGCCGGCACAAGCCCGCAGAACCGGCCGCCGCGAAAACCGGCTAGCGCACGGCCTGGGCTATTTGCCCAGGATCATCGAGGCCTGGGCTATTTGCCCAG
>CAZZVF010000486.1:0-1886 GCA_964657355.1 uncultured Buchnera sp. | reverse complement strand
CGGTTGCAGCCAAAGCCGCACACCGTTGATGGTGAGGGGCTCGCCGAAGCCCAGCACCTGCTGCGTGTCGCCCGAACGCCCTTCCCCCATGCGCACATCCATGATGGCCAGCGTCTCCCTCGTCGCCAGGACAGCGCCGTGACCCGGCCGGGCGTGATCGGCATGGGCGTGGGTGATGACCGCGCGCGGCACCGGCACGACCGGATCGATGAAGAAGTCGCCGGGCCTGCAGTAGAGCCCTTGGGGCCGCACGCAGAGCCAGGTTTCAGGATGTGCCATATCGTATCAATGGTGGAGATCCGGCGCGGTTTGCAGCCCGCCGTCAGCGAAAGCGTGCCACAACATCCTGGCCTTGCCGGAAACGGATCGCCATAAGGGCACCGATGCGCCTGACCAGAGTGGACCGTTACATACTGCGCCAGCTGCTGGGATCGCTGGTGGCCGTGACCGGCGCGCTGGTGGCCCTGATCTGGCTAACCCAGTCGCTGCGCCTCGTTGAGCTCGTGGTCAATCGCGGCCTCTCGCTGCGCGTGTTCCTGCAGCTGAGCGGCCTGCTTGTACCGAACTTCATCGCCGTGATCCTGCCGATCACGACCTTCGTCGTGGTGCTGTTCGTCTATCAGCGCCTCTCCGGCGACCGGGAACTCACCGTCCTGCGCGGCGCCGGCCTGTCGCAGTTCTCGCTGGCACGTCCCGCTCTGATGCTGGCGGCCATCTCGACGGCGGCCGGCTACCTGCTCAACCTCTGGCTGGTCCCGCTCAGCTCCGAGGCGTTCAAGGAGTATCAGTTCGAACTGCGCAACAAGGTCGCCGCCTTCCTGCTCCAGGAAGGTGTGTTCACGCCGATTTCCGACCAGCTCACTGTCTATGTAAGGTCGCGCGACACCGACGGCACGCTGCGCGGCATCATGGTCGAAGACGACCGGCAGTCTAACAGCCGTTCCACCATCCTGGCCGAGACGGGGAGGCTGGTCGCTACCGGCAACACGCCGCGGGTGCTGCTCGATAACGGTTCGCGGGAGGAGATCGACGCCAAGACGGGGCGGCTGAACGTTCTCACCTTCGAACAGGATACCATCGACCTCGCCTCGAACGGCAAGGGCGACGAGCAGCGGTTCCGCGACGTCAGCGAGATGTCGATGCAGGAGCTGCTCAATCCATACCCGTCCGCACCGCCTTCCGAAGCCGCGAAAATGATCATCGAGGCGCATAAACGCCTCAGCCAGCCACTGACGGCTGCGAGCTTCACCATGATCGGGTTGCTCGCCGTGCTGGCCGGCGGCTTCAGGCGCGGCGGCAATATCGTGCGCCCCCTTGCCGCCGTCTTCGGGCTGGTCGGCCTGATCGGCCTGGGACTCGCGGTGCCGAGCGTCGCCACCCGCCACCTCGCTCTGATCCCGTTGATCTACGTGGAAGCGATACTCCCCGGACTGCTCTGCGCGTGGGTGCTGTTCCTGGCGCGGGAGGGCCGGCCCGTTCCGACCTCCGGCGCCGCCGGGGCATCGGCCTGACATGCGCCTCGCGGTCATCCTGTCGGTCTATATCGGCCGCCAGTTCACGGCGGCGGCGCTCGCCATGTTGGGTGGCCTGGCGCTGCTCGTCACGCTGTTCGACTTCATCGAACTGCTACGACGTGCCGCAGCGCGAACCGATATAGGGTTCGGGCTGATCATCAGCGTCGCCCTGCTCCGGCTGCCCTATTTCGTCATGCTGATCCTGCCCTTCGCGGTGCTGCTCGGCGGCATCGTGGCGTTCTGGCGGCTCAGCCGCTCGTCGGAGCTCGTCGTCGCGCGCGCGGCCGGGGTTTCCGCATGGCAGTTCCTCACCGTTCCGCTGGCCTGCGCTGCCGGCCTTGGCCTGATCGCGACCATGGGCATCTCGCCGCT
>CAZZVF010000485.1:0-1926 GCA_964657355.1 uncultured Buchnera sp. | reverse complement strand
TGGCGAGCGGCTGCACCGCGCCTGCCCAATCGAAATTCCACGCGACGTCGCAATGCAAAAACGCGAACGGGCGGCCGCTCAACGCCGCAAAACGACCGGCGAATTCCGTAAGATCGCCCACCCACTGCCGCAACCCGACGCGGCGACCGTTGATCGGCTCGATATCGCCGATCCGCGCCTGCGGAAAAATCGACCATACCGTGGCAGAGGTGGCGGCAGCCTGCCGCGCCAGTTCGTCGATGCTGTCGGAGCACAATACTGCGCCTGGCTTGTCCACGCCTGCGGCCGCCAGCTCATGCCCGTTCCAGAGCGGCTCGTCGAACGCAATGTAGTCCGCAACACCGCCCAGGCTGCGCAACCGTCCCAGCAAACGCGATGGCATTTGCGGACCGGCATAGCCTTCGACGCCCTGCCCGCAACGCGCGCTGGCCGGCAGGGCGGCGAATTCGACCGCCAGAGCCAGATGACGCGCGCGCAGCCCCTGCAGCATGGTGCGGATCTGGTCGTCCGAGCCGCGTCGCAGGAACTGCGTGGACACCTTGAAGACCGAAAGCCGCTGTGCGGATTGCTGCCATGGTGCGCCCGGGCGGAACAGATCCATGTAATCGGCCGGCTCGCTCTTGTGCTTGTCCGCCTGCACGACCGGGTCTTCGCCCGCCAACCAGAACTGGGCCGCGTCGCATGCCCGGACCTGCGCCAGCAGCGCGCACCCGGCGAGCAGTGCCCGCATCGGCAACCGTGCCAGGCTGGCTATGCTTCGGGGTGGAGAGTTTTTCATGCAGCCAGCGCACCTTCGCCAATCCGGCGGCACGTGTAACATGCGGCCGTTACGCGCCTGTAGCGGTGCTTCGTCACAGAGTGCATCGCAGGAGTGGGGCCGCGTCAGCCGAGCCGCGCCACCAGCGGCAGCGCTGCCGTCCTGAACGATGATTCCGCGACCACGCGGTGCCATTCCCGGTCGAACTCTTCGACGAAACCTGCCTCCACCGGCAGCACCTCGACCAAGTCGCGGGCGAGGCCAGAACCGGCCTGGGCGTCTTCCGCCATGATCCGGGCCGTGCGTGAGGCAAGCTCGCCGTCGCTCAGTTTCAGGTCGGGCAGGATGCTGCGCAACGTTCCGGCCGGATCGGCAAGCAGATCCTCGAACCACACGACGAGGGGTGCCATGCCGGCGCGTTCCAGCCGGCCGAATACCGCAATGCCTTCCCGCAACACGTCCACCACGCGCCAGACCGGTTCGGCGAAGACGCGATGGCGGGACAGGCCCCAGCTCGTGCGGCGGCGTAGCATCACAAGCGCGCGGGCACCCGCGAGCGGCGCCATCAGCGCCTCCGGATTGTGGTTGCACTGGCTTCTGAGCTTGATGAACGGCGCCGGTCCCAGCACGCGCGCCAGCGACGCGACGCCGGCACCGACCAAAGCTGCGCCGGTGCCCTGCGGCAACAGCGCCTGCTGGTCCTCGTCGAGATTGCAGACCTGCGTAAAGATGTCGGGCTCGGATGCCGATTGCCGCCCGACCGCGGTGAACAGCCGGCTGAGCAGCGTGGAGCCGGTGCGGCCGATCGAAAACACGAAACAGGGGCGCAAAGCTGCCGCCGGCCCATCGATTTCGCCGATGCGTTCGAACGGCACCGACAGCACCGAGCGCGCGTGATCCAGCTGCGCCGCGTAGTAGAACGGCGCGTCCAGCACGGCCGGCAGATCGGCTTCCTCGTGCAAGGTGTAGAGCAGGCGCTCGCGGTCGAAATCGGCGCAATGCACGAGCGGCAGCCGCGCACCTTCCTCGACGGCGCGAGTCCCGAGCGTCAGGTCGAAGGCGGAGGCCCAGCCGAGTGCGCCCGGCCTGCGCTCGGCGATATCGGCTGCGTAGATCAGCCTCATAGAGGATCATCCATATCGGCTGCATAGAGCAGCCTCACGGGGGAT
>CAZZVF010000484.1:0-1932 GCA_964657355.1 uncultured Buchnera sp. | reverse complement strand
GATAGTCTTCGCGACATGGTTCTCGCCTCGCTCGATGAGGCGAAGGATCTGCGGGCGTGGGATACCGTCCGCGTGGGAGCACTCGGCAAGTCCGGCGCGCTCACTGGCTTGCTGAAGGAGCTTGGCAAGACGCCTCCGGAGGCGCGGCGGGAGCGTGGAGCGGCGTTGAACCGGCTGAAGGACGAACTGGCGCAGGCTGTCGAAGCGCGCCGGATCGTTTTGGAAGCTTCTGCCTTGGACGCGCGGCTGGCGTCCGAGCGGATGGATGTGTCGTTGCCGCCGTGGCCGGATCTCGCCGGCTCGATCCACCCGATCAGCCGGACGCTCGACGAAATGTACGCGATTTTCGGCGCGATGGGTTTTGCCGTCGCCGAGGGTCCCGACATCGAGAGCGACTGGCATAATTTCTCGGCGCTGAACATTCCGGGGCACCATCCTGCGCGGGACGACCACGACACGTTCTATCTGCCGCCGGCACGTGACGGGGCCGCAACCCGGGTTTTGCGCACGCATACGAGCCCGGTTCAGGTTCGCACCATGCTGTCGCAGGAACCGCCGATACGGGTGATCGTGCCGGGGCGGACATTCAGGGCGGACCATGATGCAACGCATTCGCCGATGTTTCACCAGTGCGAAGGCCTGGTCATCGGGCGCGATATCACGTTGGGGCATCTGAAGGGATGCCTGATCGATTTCCTGCGCGCGTTCTTTGGCGTGGCGACCTTGCCGGTGCGTTTCCGCGCGAGTTATTTTCCGTTCACCGAGCCTTCAATGGAAGTGGACATCGGATGGAATCGCAAGACGGGTGAGATCGGGGCCGGCGGCGACTGGCTGGAAATTCTGGGTAGCGGGATGGTGCATCCGAAGGTTCTGGCGAATTGCGGCATCGACCCGCGCGAGTGGCAGGGATTTGCGTTCGGCATGGGCGTCGAGCGGGTGACGATGTTGAAGCAGGGTATTCCGGATCTGCGGCCGTTCTTCGAAAGCGACATGCGCTGGCTGCGGCATTACGGTTTTTCGGCGTTGTCTCCTGCAAGCTTGCATGAAGGGCTAGGGCGGTGAAGTTCTCGCTCTCCTGGCTGCGCGACCATCTGGAGACCACGGCACCGCTCGAGCGGATGTTGGAAGTCTTGTCGTCGATAGGGCTGGAAGTCGAAGGCGTCGCCGACCGGGGGGCAACGCTCGCACCATTCCGGACGGCACGGGTGATCGAGGCCGTGCAGCATCCGAATGCGGACCGCCTGCGCGTTTGCAGAGTGGATGCCGGTGACGGCGAGGTTTCGGTTGTTTGTGGCGCGCCAAACGCACGCACCGGAATGCATGCGGTGTTTGCGCCGCCCGGTGCGTTCATTCCCGGCAGCGGAATTACACTGAAGATCGGCGAAATCCGCGGTGTGCAGAGTGCCGGCATGCTGGTCAGCGCGCGCGAGCTGGGGCTGGGCGAAGATCATGACGGGATCATCGAACTTCCCGAGGGTGCGCCGGTCGGTGTGGCGTATGCCGACTGGGCCGGCCTGAATGATCCGGTCATTGAAATCGGGGTGACGCCCAATCGCGGCGATGCGTTGTCGGTGCGCGGTATCGCGCGCGACCTCGCGGCGGCGGGGCTTGGTGTGCTGAAGCCGTGGCGCGCGGATCCGCTCGGCGGCGGCTTTGCCAGTCCTGTCGCGTGGAGGATCGACGCGCCCGGCGACTGTCCGTGGATCGTTGGGCGAACGATCCGCGGCGTGCGCAACGGGCCGTCTCCGGAGTGGCTGCAGAAACGGCTCCTATCCATCGGGTTGCGGCCGATCAGTGCGCTGGTGGACGTGACGAATTTCTTCACGATCGACATCGGCCGGCCGTTGCATGTGTTCGATGCCGACAGCGTTTCGGGGAATGTTCTGAGTTTGCGCCGCGGCGTTGCGGGCGAGAGTTTTCGCGCGCTGAACG
>CAZZVF010000483.1:0-1941 GCA_964657355.1 uncultured Buchnera sp. | reverse complement strand
TGCCGTAGTCGAGCATCGCATCGACCGAGCAGAACAGGTTTGCCTGCGCGTCGAGCAGGTAAGGCGTGCCGCCGTCATCCTCGGCCCAGTTACCGAAATCGAAGCGCTGCTCGGGAGCCACTCGGCCGCCGAATGCGAAGCTCAGTTCGGCATGGTCTGGGTTCAGCAGGTTGATGCAGAACAGGCTTTGCATGTGCAGGCTGGCATGCAGGCTTGCCGACCGGTTGACGCAAACCAGCAGCGCCGGCGGGTCTGTAGTGAGCGACGTCACTGCCGTGGCTGTCATGCCCGAACGGCCCTCGGGACCCGTCGAGGTTACGATCGTCACAGTGCTGGCAAGGCGTCGCATTGCGGACCGAAACAGCTCTTCCAGATCGGCGTGCGGAAATGGCTCCGGCATCATCGTGTCCTGGCAGAAGTCTGCGGCACGTGCCAGTGGAAGCGACGGGGGTGACAAGTCTGTCGGCGGCCCACGCTGTTCGTGCCGGACTTCAATGTTGGGATGCCGGCATCCGGACGGTCAGGCCATCTAAGTCCGCACGTATCTGGATCTGGCATGACAGGCGGGACTCGTCAGTGACCTGGTCGGACATGTCCAGGGTATCCGCCTCAAGTTCAGAGATCGGGTCGAGCTTCGCCATCCACTCCGGTTGGACATAGACCTGGCAGGTGGCGCACGCACAGGCGCCGCCACATTCGGCGTCGATGCCCGGGACGCCGTTCTGCACGGCCCCGGCCATGACCGTGAGCCCCGGTGCGATGTCCAGCGTGTGCTCAGTACCATCGTGTTCGACGTAGATGATCGCGACCATGGTGCGTCTGCCCGTCTCTGTTCCAGCCGATTTTACCCACGCGCCGTCTAGCAGGACGCGGCGAGCCGGTCGACCGGCGGAGGCGCGGCGAGTGCGGTGCCAATCGGCCACAGGATGGCTGTGTCACACCAGGGCTATGCAACGGAAGCTAGAAACACATCGTGCATATGCGCGCCTTGCAAGATAGCCTGCTCAAGGTGCACGTTCGTCTTAGGCCAGCCGATACAGTAATTGAGTTACGATAGGAACGAGACGCGTGCCTGCCGCCGCAATGCCAGATAACGAGGAGAAGAGACTTGAGGCGCTGAACGCGCTGCATGCGCTTAATAGCGGGCCGGACACCCGTCTCGACGACTTCGTCCGGATGGCGGCGAACCTTTACAAGGTGCCGATAGCGCTCGTGACTTTGGTCGATCGTGACAGGCAGTGGTATCGATCGGCGGTCGGTCTCAATTTCCGTGAAACGCCTCGCAGTGTGTCCTTCTGTGCGCACGCCATCTTGTCCCCGTCGGATGTTATGGTCGTGGAAGACGCCGCGCTGGACCCTCGCTTTGTCGACAATCCCCTGGTCAACGGCGATCCTTATGTGCGTTTCTACGCCGGCGCGGTCGTCATCGGACCTACAGGATATCCGGTCGGTACGTTGTGCCTGCTCGACCGCGAGCCGCGCAGCTTCAACGATGTTGAGCGGAGGCGCTTGCAGGATCTCGCCGGCGCGGTTTCGGCATTGCTGGACCTGCACAGGGCGACGACCGAGCTGCGCCGTGCCGCCTTGCACGACCAGCTGACCGGGCTCCCCAACAGGGCGCAATTCGACCGTAGGCTCGATCTGGCAGTGACCGATGCGCTGGCGGGACGCCCCTGCGCGGTGCTGCTGCTGGATCTGGATCGGTTCAAGGCGGTCAACGACCGGCTCGGACCAGCTGCGGGCGACGCGATCCTGCGCGAAGTGTCGGGGCGGCTGAACCGGCTGATGGCGGGCGGGAACCTGGTGGCCAGGTTTGGCGGAGACGCGTTCGCGGTGCTCATGATCGGGCCCGCGAACGGTGTCTCGGCTTTCGAAATGGCGAACCGCATCAGCAAGGCGTTGGCGGTTCCGATGCTGGTGGGCGGCGAGTTCCAGTCGATC
>CAZZVF010000482.1:0-1950 GCA_964657355.1 uncultured Buchnera sp. | reverse complement strand
GAACCGCAGGCCGTGGCGCCAGGCGTAAGGCTCGGGGCCGCCGCCGGCGGAGTAGAGGGCGACGTAGCCGCAGCCTGCGAGCAGGCAGAGCAGCACGACGTAGATCCAGTTGATGCGGAAGAATTTTGTCAGGAGACCGAAATCCGGCTCGGCGCGGAGGAGGCGGCGTTCGCTGATCACTGGTAACGCCTCCTTTACTCTTGCGGTATAAGATTATGCACGTTGAGAGGGTTTAGCCAGCGAAGAAGCGGAAAGCCTTCTTTTTCTGAAGAAAAAGAAGCAAAAAGACTTTGATTTATTGAATGGGGATCTCTCCGGACAGAACCGCGAAGCATGGACAAAGTCTTTTGGTTCTTTTCTTCAGAAAAGAACGCCTTTTATTATTTCAACGACCACCAGCTGGAGGGCGCGGCAACAACACATATTCGGTCCCGTGCTGCCGCATCGCGCCCGCGAGCAGGCCGGCGGTGTCGCCGTTGCCCATGAAGATGTCTGTGCGGCCGGCTCCTTTGATGTCGCTGCCAAGGTCCTGCGCCAGCACCAGGCGCTGCCACGGCTTGCGGGTCAGCGGGTCCTGCGTGTCGAGGAACAACGGGGCTCCGAGTGGAATGAAGTGGCGGTCGATTGCCGCGGACCGGCCTGCGGTGAGGTGCACGCCGAAGGCACCGGGTGGACCGGCGCCGGCTGCGTCGCCGGCTTCGTCCTGATCGGTAACGACGCGGAAGAAGACGTAGTCTTCGTTGGCGTCCATGACCGATTTGGCGTCGGTTGGGTGGGCTTCGAGCCACGCGCGGATGGTCTGCATGGTGACCTGCTCGGGCGCCAAGGCGTGCCGCTGTTCGAGCACGCGGCCGATCGGGGTGTAAGGCTGCCCGTTCTTGCCGTCGAAGGCGAGGCGCAGAACGCTGCCGTCCGGCAGACGGACGCGGCCGGCGCCTTGTACCTGAAGGAAGAACAGGTCGATCGGGCTGCGCAGCCAGAACAGGGTGCGGGCGCTGCGGTCCGCGGCACCGGCTTCGATCTGGCGCCGGGTCCAATACGGCAGGATCCGGCCGTCAGCGAGGCGGCCGATGGTAGGTGGGCCGTTCGGGTCGGAGGCGGGCGGCGGGCCTTGCATGAGGTCGTTGGGGCGGGCGAGCAGCTTCGTCTGGTAGTCACCGCCGCGGGTGAGTGCGCCGGCGACTTCGGGCTCGTAGTAGCCGGTGAAGAAGCCGGGCGCGGTGACGCGGTAGGGGACGAGCCAGGCCTCGAGCGTGGCGCGGATGCGGGCATCCTGGCCCGGTTCGAGCTGCTGCAGGTCGTGGCAAGCCGGCAGCCAGTCGGAGGCGCCGCTACCCCGTGGGGTGGTCGTGCTCTGGCCGCCGAGTTCCGTGGTGGCCGGGAGGGCGGCAAGGCGCCGGCAGCTTGCCTGGATGGCGGGCAGCGCTTCGGACGGCCGGTCAGCGCTCCAGCCCGGCAGATCGGCGTATTGCACGGGGACGAGGAGCGCCTGCTCGGCGGGTTTCGGCTGGACGCAGGCTGAGAGCAAGGCAGCCTGACCCAGGGCGGCCGCGAGGAATGCGGCTCGCCCGGCGCTGATGCGGGGCACGCTCAGGCGCTATGGGCCGCGGCGAGGCGCCAGGCGAGGTCTTGCCCGGAGAGATCGCGCGTGAACGTCCAGAGGTCTGCGATTTCGGTCACGGCATCGGTGCCGGTGACGGGTTCGCCGTCGGCGCCCGTGGTGAGGTTCACCTGCTGCGAAACGAAGTGGACCGTGATGGTGGCAACGGTCGCCTTGGCAGAAGGGCCGCCGAGCGCCGCGCCGGTAATGGTGGCCTCCACGATATCGCGCACCTCGGTGCGCTGGGTGTGTTTGGCGTCCTCGCGCGCGGCGATGGCGGTCTCGAAAGCGGCGTAGGTCTCATCGGTCAGCAGCGGGTGCAAGCGCACACGATCGCCGGCCCCGAAGGC
>CAZZVF010000481.1:0-1954 GCA_964657355.1 uncultured Buchnera sp. | reverse complement strand
CTGGTCGAGCGGGCTGCGGAGACGATCGATCAGGGCGAGGCCGAGCGACTTGCCAAACGCATGATGAAGGGTGCGTTTACCCTTGAGGATTATGCGTCGCAACTGAAGCAGATCAACAAGATGGGGTCGATTAGTTCGATCCTGGGGATGCTTCCGGGTGTCGGGCACCTGAAGCAGCAGATCGAAGATGCCAATATCGACAATACGGTGTTCAAGCGCCAGCAGGCGATCATTGGGTCGATGACGGTGAAGGAACGCCGGCAGCCGGACATCATCAAGGCGAGCCGCAAGAAGCGGATTGCGGCGGGATCGGGCGTATCGGTTACGGACGTAAATCGGCTGCTGAAGCAGTTCGACGACATGTCCACGATGATGAAGCGTATGGGCAAGCTGGGGCAGAAGGGACTGATGCGTCACGGCATCGGTGCGCTGATGCCTAAGGGCCAGCAGCAACGCCCACGCGGATACTGAGCAGAGCAATATGGAGAGCGTAGCAGATGGGACTCAAGATCAGGCTGGCCCGTGCGGGTGCGAAGAAGCGGCCGTATTATCACATCGTCATTGCCGACAGCCGGAGCCCGCGCGACGGTCGGTTCATCGAGAAGGTCGGCAGCTACAATCCGATGCTGCCCGCTGAGCATGAGGAGCGTGTGCGGCTTCAGCAGGAGCGGATCACGCACTGGCTCGGCGAAGGTGCCACTGCGACGGATCGCGTTGCACGTTTCCTCGGCAATGCCGGGCTGATGCCGAAGCCGGCTTACAGCGAGCAGCCAAAGCAGTCCGCGCCGAAGAAGAAGGCGCAGGAGCGTGCGAAGGCTCAGGCTGCGGCTTCGGCCTAAGTCTCTGCTGTGTGCGCATCGCGTATCCTGATGGGCGTTGTGGGTCGGCCGCATGGCGTGCGTGGGCTGGTGCATGTGCACAGCTACATGGACGAGCCGGCCGCTCTCGCGCGCTATTCGCCGCTGTTCGACGAGCGTGGGAGGGCGTGGACACTTGCCTGGCGCAGCGAGGGCGTAGCGGAACTTCGGGACGCCGACGGCAAACCCGTTGCCGACAGGACCGCGGCCGAGAGGCTAGTGAACATGCGGCTGCACGTTGACAGGTCGGCGTTGCCGCCGCCGGACGAGGATGAGTTCTACCTCGCCGATCTGGTTGGCATGCGGGCTGTTGGTGCGGATGGCGCTCTTCTGGGCCGGGTAGCCGCGGTACATGAATATGGTGCAGGACCGAGCCTGGAGATCGAACGGGGGTGGGCGGCGGCTTTGCTGGTGCCCTTCACACGCGCCGCCGTGCCGGAGATCGACCTGCAGACGGGTTTTCTGACGGTAGTGCCGCCGGACGAAATCGAGATGCGCGAGGTTGCAGCATGACCTGGCGTGCGACCGTTCTGACGTTGTTCCCGGATATGTTTCCTGGGCCGCTCGGGCACTCATTGGCGGGGCGTGCCTTGGCGGCGGGCGTTTGGTCGCTCGAGGCGCGCGACATTCGGGCCCATGCGGCAGACCGGCATAGGACGGTGGATGACACGCCGTTCGGCGGCGGTGCCGGCATGGTGCTGCGGCCGGACGTGGTAGCCAGCGCCATCGAGTCGGCGTCGGACGGAAGGCCACTCCTCTACCTTTCGCCACGTGGGCGGCGCTACGGACAGGATGATGCGCGGCGGTTTGCGGCCACTGATGGCGTTATTCTGCTGTGCGGCCGTTACGAGGGTGTTGACGAGCGCGTGCTGGAAGCGTCGGCAGTCGACGAGATCTCGGTCGGAGATTTCGTGCTGTCGGGCGGCGAGCTTGCCGCCATGGTCCTGCTCGATGCTGCGGTCCGGCTGTTGCCTGGCGTAATGGGAGCAGCTTCGAGCGCCGAAGAGGAGAGTTTTTCAGGCGGGTTGCTGGAGTACCCGCATTATACGCGCCCTGCAGACTGGATGGGGCGAGCTGTGCCGCCTGTCCTTCTGTCG
>CAZZVF010000480.1:0-1960 GCA_964657355.1 uncultured Buchnera sp. | reverse complement strand
ATTTCGCACAACCTTGATTCCGTTGCTACACTCGGCCGGAACAGCCTGCAGGGAACCAAGAGTGAGCATCCAAGCCACGCTTCCGTCTTCCGGTCCAACGACGCGGAATTTCCTCGGTCATCCCATCGGCCTCACCGTTTTGTTCGGCACGGAAATGTGGGAGCGCTTCTGCTATTACGGCATGCGTGCGCTGCTCACCTTCTACATGGTGGATTACCTTTTCCTCGGCACCCAGCCTGAGAACATCCTGGGCTACCACGCGGTGAAGGCGATGCTGGAATGGTTCGCCGGCCCGCTCAATCCGCAGCCGCTCGCATCGCTCATTTACGGCCTCTACACCGCGGGAACCTATCTCACCGGCCTTGCGGGAGGCGCCATAGCGGACCGTTTCCTGGGCCAGCGCGTCTCGGTGGTGGTCGGCGCCATCACCATGGCCGTCGGAGAATTCATCCTGATGGCGCCTGGTCTTTTCTTCGTCGGCCTGATCGTGCTGGTGCTTGGAAACGGCTTCTTCAAGCCGAATCTCTCGACCCAGGTCGGCGGACTCTACCAGCCCGGCGACACGCGGATCGACCGCGCCTACTCCATCTTCTATGTCGGCATCAATCTCGGCGCTCTCATCGCACCGCCGATCTGCGGGCGCCTCGGCCATAGTGCACCCGGCCAGCCGCCGCACTGGCATCACGGCTTCGCGGCGGCCGGCGTGGGCATGGTCATCGGCCTCGTCATCTATCTCGCCGGGCAGCGCAAATTGCCGCCCGATGTGCGCCGTCGCAGGCTCGCCGCCGAGGCCAGCGCCGGCGCCGAAAGCACATTGTCCGCCAGCGACTGGAAAGCGATCGTCTCGCTCGTGCTGGTCGCGTTCTGCAATCTTTTCTTCTGGGGCTGCTACGAACAGCAGGGCATCACCATCGCATTGATGGCGCAGAACCACACCAACCTGCACACGATCTTCGGCACCTTGCAGCCGGAAGACATCCAGTCCTTCAATCCGTTCTTCATCTTCACTTTGACGCCGGTCATCGTCACCTTCTGGGCCTGGCAATCGAGGCGCGGTACCGAGCCGTCGCCGGTGACCAAGATGGCAATCGGCTGCAGCGGCATCGCACTCTGCTATCTCATGCTGATGCTGCCTGCCATGTCGGTCGATGCCGGGCAGCAGGTCAGCGTGCTCTGGCTGATCGCTTCCATGGCGCTGCTGACCATCGGCGAGCTGTATCTCTCGCCGGTCGGCCTTTCGCTGTTCAGCCGCGCGGCGCCGGCGAAAGTCGCTTCCCTGATGATGGGCGTGAACTTCCTGTCGAACTTCGCTGGCAATTTCCTGGCAGGCTATCTCGGGAGTTTCTGGGAAGGCATGCCGAAGGTGCATTTCTTCGGCATGATCGCCGGCATCAGCCTTGCCACCTCGGCTGCGATCTTCCTGCTCAGCCGCGTCCTGAACCCCGTGCTGCAAGCCCGCGAAGCGGCCTACCAGGCGGTCTGAAAGCCAGAAATCCAGTCTGAATTCAGAAATACCGCAGGGAGAAATCGATTGCGCGGTCTTCGGAGCCGACTTTGAAAGAAGCGGCATCGAAGCCCGGCGGTCCCATGCGCATCGGCGCGTTGTTGGAAAACCCCATGGCTTCCTTCGGCAGCCCGAGCAGCGTGCGATCGAGTTTGCCGTTGTCGTCCTCGTCGTGGAACGCCTGCGCGGCATAAACGCCCGGTGGCACGTTCATGACCACGGCGATCACCGATCCCTTGCTGGCTGGCACACGCGCTTTCCAGGAACAATGCGGCCGCAGGAAATCAGCGCGGGTGCAGAGCGCCACCAGGATGTGCCCGCGTGTATTGCGCACACCCTCCACGGTGACACTCACGTTCGCAGCACGGGCGGCGCCCGCGCTCAGCCCTACGCCCAGCACCCCCGCGATCAGCATCATGGCGCAGGCGAGCAGCAACGGCCTCATGTCTGCGCCGG
>CAZZVF010000479.1:0-1970 GCA_964657355.1 uncultured Buchnera sp. | reverse complement strand
GACCGCGGCGCTCACCGCGCCGACGCAATGTTGGCAGGTCATGCCTTTGACGTCGAAGGTTTGCATTTGTGTCTCCTCAGTAGACCACCACGCTGCGGATGCTCTCGCCGGCATGCATGAGGTCGAAGCCCTCGTTGATGCGGTCGAGTGGCAGGATATGGGTGATCAGGTCGTCGATGTTGATCTTGCCGTCCATATACCAGTCGACGATCTTGGGGACGTCGGTGCGGCCGCGGGCGCCGCCGAAGGCGCTGCCCTGCCAGACCCGGCCGGTGACGAGCTGGAACGGGCGGGTGCTGATCTCCTTGCCGGCGCCGGCGACGCCGATGATGGTGCTCTTGCCCCAGCCCTTGTGGGCGCATTCCAGCGCCTGGCGCATCAGCGTGGTGTTGCCGACGCATTCGAAGCTGTGATCGGCGCCGCCGCCGGTCAGCTCGACCAGATGCGGCACGATGTCGCCGGCGATGTCCTTCGGGTTGACGAAATGCGTCATGCCGAACTTCTCGGCCATTTCCTTGCGGCCGGGATTGATGTCGACGCCGACGATCATGTCCGCACCCGCGATGCGCGCACCCTGGATGACGTTGAGGCCGATGCCGCCGAGGCCGAACACGACCACGTTCTCGCCCGGCTTCACGCCGGCGGTGAAGATCACCGCGCCGACGCCGGTCGTGACGCCGCAGCCGATGTAGCAGATCTTGTCGAACGGCGCGTCCTCGCGGACCTTCGCCAAGGCGATCTCGGGCAGCACCGTGTAGTTCGCGAAGGTGGAGCAGCCCATGTAATGGTGCAGGGGCTTGCCCTGGAAGCTGAAGCGGCTGGTGCCGTCCGGCATCAGGCCCTTGCCCTGCGTCGCGCGGATGGCGGTGCAGAGGTTCGTCTTCTGGCTCAGGCAGCTTTTGCACTGGCGGCATTCCGGCGTGTAGAGCGGAATGACGTGGTCGCCCTTCTTCAGGCCCTTCACGTCGGGCCCCACGTCCACCACAATGCCGGCGCCTTCATGACCCAGGATCGAGGGGAAGAGGCCTTCCGGATCGGCGCCCGACATGGTGTAGAGGTCGGTGTGGCACAGGCCAGTGGCCTTGATTTCCACCAGCACCTCGCCCGCCTTCGGCCCCTCGAGCTGCACCGTCTCGACGCGCAAAGGCTGCCCGGCCTCGAAGGCCACTGCCGCACGAACATCCATGATCGCTCTCCCAATGCCGGAGGCGTTCTGCCGCCCGGCCATGCCATGATCGAAGTGCGCGCGGGCTGCCGCCCACACGCTCATTAACCCGGTATCTGTCAGTCCTCGCACGCCGGCGCGATAGAACCAACGTCTGCGTTGACGGCGCTCGGCACGCTCTTCCCGCACACTGGTATCCGACGCCGCCCGGTGCAACATATCGGCCAAATCATCCCGGGAGCGGCCAGTGCGCGACTATACGCAATTCTATATAGATGGGCACTGGGTCGACCCGGTGCAGCCAAAAACGCTCGATGTCATCAACCCCGCCACGGAAGCCGTCTGCGGCCGTATCAGCCTGGGTGCCTCCGCCGACGTGGACCGCGCCGTTGCTGCCGCAAAGCAGGCCTTCGAGAGCTTCTCGCAGACCAGCCGGGAGGAGCGCCTGGCCCTGCTGGAACGCATCGTCGACGAATACAAGAAGCGCTACAACGACATGGCCGCCGCCATCACCGAGGAGATGGGCGCGCCGGTGAGCCTGGCGCAGAACTCGCAGGCCGCGATCGGCCTCGGCCATTTCCAGACGGCGGCGGCCATCCTCAAGGATTTCGCGTTCGAGACGTTACGCGGCACCACGCTCATCGCGCGCGAGCCGATCGGCGTGTGCGGCTTCATCACGCCGTGGAACTGGCCGATCAACCAGATGGCCTGCAAGGTGGCGCCGGCACTCGCCGTCGGTTGTACCATGGTGCTCAAGCCGTCCGAGGTCGCCCCGTTCTCGGGCATCGTCCTGGCCGAAATCCTG
>CAZZVF010000478.1:0-1974 GCA_964657355.1 uncultured Buchnera sp. | reverse complement strand
GTTGTTCAGCACGCCCTTGCCGGTGATGACGCCCTTCTTCGCGCCATTGCCGGCGGTGGCGTCGTCCTTGAAATACTGGACCAGGGTTCCCGGCTCAGGACCCTCGAACAGGATCTTCGCTTTTCCCTCATAGAGTTGCCGACGCCTGGCCATAAGGTAGTCCTCCGTATTCTCGGGCCTATAGCAGCAAAGCCCGCCTGTGCCATGCCCGCCAGATTGACCCCTGCGTGCGCTTCGGCTACCAAGCTGCGCCATTTGGCCTCGGAGGCACGCCATGCCTTGGACGTACAGCCAGAGCACCGGCACGCTGACCCAGAATGGGACGCAGCAGGGCACGGGCTATTCGGGAACCGGGGCTGGCCACAATAATGCCGGCATGCAGGGAACGGCCAATGTAGGGCCGATCCCCCAAGGGACCTACACGATCGGCAACCCGTATGACACCCGAACGCACGGACCGCACGTCATGCGGCTGACGCCCTCGGCCCGCACCAACACGCTTGGCCGCGATGGTTTCCTGATCCACGGCGACAATGTCCGCCATGATGCGTCCGAAGGCTGCATTGTGCTGGATCGCGCCACGCGCGACCGCATTTCCCAATCATCCGACCGGCAATTGCAGGTGGTTCCCTGATGCGTGCGGGTCAGGCCTGCGCCCTGGCGGTGGCAGCGTTGATACTCGGCGCCGCCAGCACGGAGCAGCCTTCCGCCTTGCTGGCGCAAATACATGCCCAGGGTGCCAAGGCTGTGGTCGGCCGGTTGGCCGCAGGCGATGGGGAAGGTTTGGACCAGGTGCTCGGGCAGGTTGCGGCCGGCGCCAGACCCTGGCTCGACGTGGGACTTGCGTTGAAGCCGGGAGCCGACGCGGGCAGCGGCGAGGCCTTGTCGGCTTCGATGGCGGCGGCACTCCTCAACAATCCCGAGGACGTGCTGCGCCTGGCGGTTCCGGCCTTCGGGGAGAACACGATCTGCTCCGTGCCACTGATCGAGCCATCGCCGGACCAGGTGGCAAGCTACCAGGCAAAGGCCCGGACGGCCCTGGCGCGGGTAGAATCACCCGATCTGCTGCCGATGGCGAGGCGGTGCTCGGAAAGGTTCGGCAAGTAAGCCAAGCCGACCATCCGCCGAGGTCGGTCGTGCCGGCCAACGCGGGTGCGGGCTGTGGTGCCGGATGCGGCGAAAGACACACGCTCCCTGTGTCCGGCGAGACGCTCAGTCCAGCGGAACGGGCTCGAACGCCGACTCGTCGGGCGGACCGGGGGCGAACAGGAAGTGGCGCTGTCCATCTGCTCCAACCCCGACGAGGGCGCTGCTGACGGTGCCGAAGCCAGAAAACGGCGGGATATTGATCGCGGCATCCATCGGCAGCGTACGATCGCCGAGCAACCGCGGCCAGTCGCTCCATTCGGGCGGCACCGGCCGCGTCGCCTTGCGGAACCGCATCAGGTTGCGCGCGATCCGCGGGCTGCTGAAATCGTCGAGCTCGCGGGCGGTGACCATGTGGGTTCCCGGCTTGATGGCCGAGCTCTGGATGCGGCCTTGGCCGGTGCCGCGGATGAAATGAGCGGAGCGGCGATCGGCGACGATGAGGTTGAAGCTGCGCCAGTCGCCGGCCGGGCCGCCGTCCAGTTCGGCGGCGGCAGCGGCCGCGGAGTCGTGAAGCAGCGCCATCAGCGGCAGGTCGCCGCGGCTTTTCTTGCCCGCGGCCGGGCCCAGCGTGCCGAGCCGGTTCAGCACGGCGGCGGCGACACCGTGTCTGTTGACCGCAAGCCAGGTGCCGCCCGCCAGCCTGTCGCGGCCGCCCACGACGCCCTCATACGCCGGCCAGTGGGCGCCCGGTGCATCCCAGGCGCGATCCAGCATTTCGTCGCGATTGGCGGCGATCACCACAGGCCATTGCAGGTTCGGGTCGATCGACAGAACGACAGTGCACACGGACGGAGTGTATGATGCAGCGCAGCGTGTAAGCCAGGG
>CAZZVF010000477.1:0-1996 GCA_964657355.1 uncultured Buchnera sp. | reverse complement strand
CTGCAACTGCGCGGCACACAGGCCGAGCTGGCGATCACGCGTGAAAACATCGGTACCGAACGCGAATCGCTCGACCTCTCGCAGGCGCGCTTCCGCGGCGGCCTGACCACCGAACTCGACGTCGCGAACGCCGCCGCACAGCTGCAAAGCACCCTGGCACAAATCCCGCAGCTCGAGCAGCAACAGGCGCAGACGATCAATTCGCTCAGCTTCCTGCTGGGTGAAGCACCCAACGCCCTGACCGCTGACCTCATCACGCCAAAACCGGTACCGCCAGTGCCGCCGCGGGTGCCGATCGGCGTACCTTCGGAACTCGCACGCAGACGCCCGGATATTCGCCAGGCGGAACAACAGCTGCACGCGGCGACGGCCGACATCGGCGTCGCGGTGGCGGATTTCTATCCGAAAATCACGCTCGACGGCAGCATCGGCCTGCAGGCAACGAAGTTCAAAGACCTCGGCAACTGGGCCGCGCGCCAATACGGGCTGGGTCCCACCATCAGCATCCCGATCTTCGAAGGCGGCCGCCTGCGCGCGACACTCGAACTGCGCAAGGTGCAGCAACAGGAAGCGGCAATCAGCTACCAGCAGACCGTGCTGCAAGCCTGGCACGACGTCGACAACGCCCTCACCGCCTACGCCGCCGAACAACGCCGCAACGACGCATTGCTCGGCGCCGTCGAACAAAACCGCAAGGCGGTGGCCCTGTCGCGCCAACGCTATACCCAAGGCGTCGCCGACTTCCTCAACGTTCTCGACGCCGAAAGGCAACTCCTGCAGGCGCAGCTGCAGCTGGCCGACAGCGGCACGACCATGTCGCAGAACCTTGTGCAGCTCTACAAAGCTCTTGGCGGCGGGTGGGAGCCCACGTTCCCGGTGGATCGGCCGGTTCGGACGGTGGCTCGGTAGGAGAATCAGGCAAGGGTAAGGGAAGCAGTTCTTTGTCGGGAACAAAGAACCAAAAAACTCTTGTTCATAATGGTGCCGCTGCCGGATAGATCCGCGACAGCATTTCAGAAGTCTTTTGCTTCTTTTCTTCAGAAAAGAAGGCCTTGACCTGACACTTTCCTAAGAAGCCAAATAAAACAACCGCTTCATCTCTCGACGCCCGCGAGCGACCGAATCCAAAATCAGCCCGCACGCGAGCGACAGGAAACTCAGGGCAACCATCGAGGCCGAGACGATGGCGGTTGGCAGCCGGGGCACCAAACCCGTTTTCAGGAAGTGCAGCACGATGGGAAAGCCGAGTGCCAGGCCGGTGACGAGCAGGGTGATTGCTGCGAGGGAGAAGAACGGCAGCGGGCGCTGGTCGCGTAGCAGCTGGATGATGAGCCGCAGGATGCGCAATCCATCGCTGTAGGTGCGCAGTTTGGAGGCCGAGCCTGCGGGACGTTCGTGATAGGCGCAGGCGAGTTCGCCGATCGGCATGGCGAGTTGCAGCGCGTGCACGGTGAGTTCGGTTTCCGTCTCGAACCCTTCGGAGAGTGCCGGGAAGGATTTCACGTAGCGGCGGGAAAACACGCGGTATCCCGAGAGCATGTCGGTGATGCGTGCGCCGAACAGGATTGCCGCGAGTCCGGTCAGCATGGCGTTGCCGGTGCGGTGGCCGCGCCGGTATGCGAGTTGTCCGGTGCTGACGCGTGTTGCTGTCACCATGTCGAGCCGATCGGCGGCGAGCAGTGCCACCATGGCGGTCGCGGCGGCGGCGTCGTAGGTGCCGTCGCCGTCGACAAGAACGTAGATGTCCGCATCGATGTCGGCGAACATGCGCCTAACGGTGTGGCCCTTGCCTTGCAGCCGTTCGGTGGTGACGTGGGCGCCGGCGGCGCGTGCGATGTCCGCCGTGCCGTCGATGGAATTGTTGTCGCAGACATGGATATCGGCATCGGGCAAGTTGGCACGGAAGTCGGCGACGACTCCGGCGATGGCAATGGCTTCGTTGTAGCACGGGATCAGCACGGCGATGCGCGGCGCGCGTGTCGCGTCGGCGAGCGTG
>CAZZVF010000476.1:0-2009 GCA_964657355.1 uncultured Buchnera sp. | reverse complement strand
GAAGCCGGCATCGCCTATGTCGAACTGCGCGGCGACACGCGCGACCGCGCCGAGCCGGTGCGCAGTTTCGAGGCGGGTGAAGTACCGCTGTTCCTGATCAGCCTCAAGGCCGGCGGACGCGGTCTCAACCTCACCTCCGCCGACACGGTGATCCATTACGATCCATGGTGGAACCCGGCGGTCGAAGACCAGGCCTCCGACCGCGCGCACCGCATCGGCCAGACCAAGTCGGTGTTCGTCTACAAGATGATCGCGGCCGACACGGTCGAGGAGCGCATCCTCGAATTGCAGCAGCGCAAGGCGGATCTCGCCAGCATCGCGTTCAGCGAAGGCGATCCGCCGGAGGCGGGCGACCTCACCAACATCGACAGCAACGACATCGATTTCCTGTTCGGCCGCGATCCACAACGCGAAGCCGCCTGAAGAGAACCTCCAAACTTTCTGACTCCCCAACTACAAGGAGTGCCGTATGAGAGTTTCACTTGGCTGCATCAGCATCGTTTCTGCGACCCTGCTCAACGCACCTTCCTTTGCGCGCACCGCAAAGGCGACGCCGGACGAGGTTCTCGTCATCGTCAACCGGGCCAGCCCGACATCGCTCGCGGTCGGCAACGACTACGCACGCAAGCGCAATGTCGCCAACGTGCTGCGCGTCAGCTGCGCCGATTCGGCGTTGAGCCAGAGCAACGAGACGATCGCCTACACGGACTATCTGAGCGAAATCGAGACACCGTTGCGCGCCTTCCTCGCAGCGCACTCGGGCATCAACTTCATCGTCACCACCAAAGGCGTTCCGATCCGCGTCGCGGGCGGTGAAACCGGTGAGGCGTATTCCGGCACCACGCTGACCTCGCTCGACGGCACGATTGCCGCGATCGACTACGACATCGATCCGCAGGCGGTGAAGATCACCTTCAACGATCCGTCCGGCGGCGCCGTCGGCACTGCATGGCTGAACAAATATTGGGATCAGCACGCGAACTTCAGCCACGCGAAATTCGGCGGTTACCTCGTAACGCGGCTCGACGGCTACTCGGAGAGCGACGCCCTCGCCCTCACCGAGCACGCACTGAAATCCGAAGCCGGCCTCAAGCCTGGCAAGATCCTGTTCGACGTCGAACCGGATTTCGGCATTGCATCGCCGGGTTCGCAGCCCGCGCCCATTCCGAGCACGCTCATCACGCAGGAAAACCCGTACAGCGACTGGAACGGCGACATGAAGCACGCCGCCATCAAGCTGCGGGCGCGCGGCATTCCCTACGACCTGCAGAAAACCGAAACCTTTGTCGGCAACCGCCATAACCTGCTCGGCTACTTCTCATGGGGCAGTAACGACGATCATTTCTCGCAGACCGCCTACAACAGCCTGAGCTTCACACCGGGTGCAGTCGGCGACACCGCGGTCTCGACCAGCGCGCGCAGCTTCTTCCCGCAGAGTTCCGGCCAGTCGATGATCGCCGACCTGATCGCGCAAGGCATCACCGGCGTGAAGGGCTACACCGACGAGCCGCTGCTGCAGGCCATCGCCTCGCCGACGATCCTGACCGACCGCTTCACGAGCGGCTACTCGCTGGCCGAGAGCTTCTACGCCGCATCGCATTTCGTCGGCTGGACCGACATCGTCATCGGCGATCCTCTGACGACGCCCTATAAATAGGGCTTTGAGCCTTAATCCAGGTGTGTCACTCCGCATGGCCATGATCGCCCGCGCCACCCTCTGCATCGCGCTGCTGCTGCCTTGGGCAGCTTCTGCCCAGTCCGCATCTTCTCCGCCTCCCATCGTCCTACTAGGGGTAAGGGCAAACGGCGGGGTGACATGGAACGGGCTAAGTTTGAGTGACGCCGCCTTCGAAAAACGACTAGCCGAGGCGGCCAAGTTAAGCCCCAACCCGGAGGTGTCTATCGTGCCGAACAAGCGCGTCACCTACAATCAGGTCGCTCACTTGCTCAAGATCCTCCAGCGCTATGACGTGAAAATGGGACTTATCGGCAACGAACAGGCCCCTTAA
>CAZZVF010000475.1:0-2016 GCA_964657355.1 uncultured Buchnera sp. | reverse complement strand
TTGCTTAGCCAACCAACCTCGCCCACCCAGACCACGCTTTTTCAGCAGCCTGCTAACGCTTCCACTACTCGGTCTGAATCCGCTGTCAGCCCGTGCTTGGAGACGGCGCCAGCAACCAGGCGCCCCTCGTACTGCTTGGCGACCTTGTCCAGCGCGCCCCCGTCTAGATCGGGTCGAAAGTCGATTGGATCGCCCTCTGTCAGCTTGATCTTATGAGCCGGATTACCGGACACGCTGCCGTAATAATAAGCTTGTGACAGTGTGAAGCTCTCAAGACTTAGGCAACCGCCCAGGACGCCGTTAAGTCTGGCGCACAGCCGCTCTCGCTCGCTCGGCGCAAGGGCTTCGGAGGTCGGGCACAACACACGCCAGCGAGGCTTTGCGGACGTGTGCGATGGACTGGTGTAAAGCAACGCTGCTAGCGATGCGTTCTCAAGCCGCTTTGCAGCTTCCTCCAAGGTCATCGTACCAGCGTCATGGTCGCCCTCAATGCCCTCGATCTTCAGAAGGTTTGCATTGTGTCGCAGTGAGCCCTTAGCCGTGATTGCGGTGCCAAAGCTTGCGAGCTTCAGCCATGGCAAACTGGCCTTGTCACCTGCCGTACGCTTCAAAATCAGGGGTGCAAGCTCCCGAAGGGACTTGACGTGTTCGATAACTGCGGCCTTTTAGCGCCGGGGCCATGATCGTCTGCATAAATACTAGCCCGACCGCTCCACCCAGCAAGGATCCAAGGGCGACGATGCCTCTACTTGTAGTAGGTCCCATTAAGAAGAGTAGAAGAAGACCGCAGGCCAATATGGCGTATATGACTTTGAGAGTGCGAGATGGGCGTCCATATACCTTTGCCGCTTGAACTGAGTCGTATTCGGTAATCCGATACCTGCCCGACGTTAATAAGAATCGTTCCGAATCAGTCGCGCTCATCGTATCGCCAGCCCGGTGAATCAAAATTACACCACGGGATCCGTTCCGAGTCCACATTCTCGAGACGACTGACGTTTCGCTCGTATTTGGCGGCTTGCAGCTTGGAATGGCATCTCTTGTTCGCCGTCAATCGGAGCTTTAACGTCGATGGATGAGCATTCGCAGTGCCAACTGTCTCCGCTGGCTTTGTTTACTCCTCCTCGCCGTTGCTCACGCCGCGCCTGCCAGCAGAGGCGAAACTCCTTCAAACAGAGACGATCCTGCTATTCTTGCCGCTGGCCTTGTTCAGAACCGCAGAGCAGTGTCTATCCGCACTGGCAATGGCACCCAGATATTCGACGATGCTAAAACCGACACGGCGTTTGCCGAGTACAACGACCCCCTGCTCTCGCCGGATGGTCATGCTGCGGCATGGTTGGAGACTCAAGCATCACCCGTGTCCGACGCGAGCTACCCGGAGCCTACCGGTGCCTGGCTCTTTGCGCATGGTCACCTGGTCGGCGCTGTAGGATGCGACTCTGGAATGCCATTCGATATGCGTTTCAGCCGCGACGGTCGAACCCTTGTGCTAGTTTGCAGCTTTCCGCATGGGGAAGAATTCAAGCATGAGGTCTCCTTCGACACAGCATCAGGCAAATGTCTCTCCAATCGAGATGTGGAAAGCGGCCAGAAACTTACCTGCGACCATATGCACTAGCAGGCTGCTGAAAAATAATTTCTGGCCCGACCAGACGACATAATAATTCGTGCACGGGCGAGGGTGCGCATCGTTGGTTCAGGAACGAGGACCATATGATTCGTTTCTTTCCATCGTCGCTGTGCCGAGGGACTTTTTCAGCAGCCTGCTAGATAACCGGCTACCAGGCGTAGCGCGGTTCAGCCTCGACCAACACGCCGGGCATCTTCAAACTTAGTCCGCGTCACCTCACCACGGGACCAGACACCTAGCGCACTTCGTCTTAAATGTCCGATTGGCAAAACGAACAAAGGGCCGTATGCGATCAGTAACCTGCAAGCGCTGCATTTTTTGACCAACCTTTTAGAGACCGTTTGAGAATGCGCGACGGCGGTCATCCAACGCGGTTTTCCTGC
>CAZZVF010000474.1:0-2018 GCA_964657355.1 uncultured Buchnera sp. | reverse complement strand
CGAGCATCACCCGGTCGGGCCGCTGCCGATCCTGCGCACGGTGGGCGACCTGCCGAGCCGCGTCGCCGACAATTTCTTCTGGCTCGGTCGCTACCTCGAACGCCTGGAAAACAGCGCCCGCCTCAGCCGCTTCGTGCTGGGCCGACTGGCACGCGGCGCCATGCTGCCGCACGACGTGCAGGACGTCGCCATCATTGCCGCATGCCTCGCCGAAGCCGGCATCATCGACGAGGAACTCGCCACCGGCACCAGCACCGGCGCACTCGCCGAACTGGTGCACCGAGCCCTGTCGCGCGACAGCGGCGTTGCCGCACGTCTCTCCGGACAGATCCAGGACCTGACGGCAACCTTGCGCGACAGGCTCAGCGCGGAAATGCACGGCAGCATCACCCAATCGCTGCGCCGCCTCAAAGGTTTTCGGCTCGCACTCCGCACCGGCCGCCAGCCGCCGGGCATCGGCCTCATGCACGACTTCACCGGGCAAATCCTGGAGTTCTGCGCTATCGTTGCCGGCTACGCGGCCGAAAACATGGTGCGCAGCGGCGGCCGCCTGTTTCTCGATCTCGGACGCCGCGTCGAACGCGCACAAGCCGTGGCAAACCAGCTCGCCCACACGCTCGACGTGCCGCCGGACCGCATCGAGGCGGGACTCGCACTGGCGCTCGAACTCTGCGACAGCGCACTCACCTACCGCGCCCGCTACCTCACCGCATTACAAGCCGCCCCGGTGCTCGACCTGGTCGCCGCCGACGAAGGAAACCCGCGCAGCCTGCGCTACCAACTCATCAAAGCCTGTGAAGTGCTCACCATCCTTCCGCTCGACGAGGACACCGCACACGAACCGCTCGCAACGCCGATCGAGGCCGCCATCGCCGACGTGAAAGCCATGGTCGCCGAAGTCGCTGCCGCCGCCGACCAGCCGCTCGCCGCTTCCGAACTCGCCCCACGCCTGCGCGCCATCGCCGGCCGCATGGCAACCGTGTCGGACTCACTCACACGGCGCTATTTCACCCTGCTACCCGCCACCCGCACCGAAGGCTGGACCGACGCCCCCGCCGATTCAATCGTGGACGTGGCGCGTTGATCTTCACCGTGAGCCACCTGACCCGATACGCCTATGCGCGCCCGGTCGATCTCGGCACGCACTTGCTTCATTTGCAGCCGCGCACACTGCCAAACCAGCGCGTCATCGAAACCCAACTCATCCCGACCCCCGCACCCAGCCGCATCACGCACGGCGAAGACTGCTTCGGCAACGCCATCACCTGGATGTTCGTCGACACCCCGCACCCGCGCTTCGCCGTCACCATGCAAGCCCGCGTCGACGTCACCGCCCCCGCCTGGCCCGCGCCACACGAAACACCCAATTGGGAAGCTGTCTCGCAGGCAGCGTTTGCCGGTGGACGCGCCTACCAGGCTGCCGAATTCCTCTTCCCCAGTCACAAGGTTCCCGCAACGCCCGAAGCAAGCGACTACGCGAAACAATCCTTCACTCCGAACCGCCCCATTCTCGCGGCGCTGCTCGACCTCAACGATCGCATCAACCGCGATTTCAAATTCCGCGGCGGAGCCACCACGGTCAACACACCGATCAAACAAGTCCTCGCCCAGCGCGCCGGCGTGTGCCAGGACTTCTCCCACCTGATGATCGCCGGCCTGCGCGGCATGGGACTGCCGGCACGCTACGTCTCCGGATACATCCGGACCAAACCACCGCCGGGCCAGCCACGCCGCATAGGCGCCGACCAGTCCCACGCCTGGGTCAGCGCCTGGCTCGGACCCGAGCACGGATGGATCGACCTCGATCCCACCAACGGCATCACCATCGCCGACGAACACGTCACACTCGGATGGGGACGCGACTACAGCGACGTCAGCCCCATCTGCGGCGTCATCCTCGGCGGCGGCCGCCACACGGTCTCCGTGTCAGTCGACTTGGATGCGCTGCAGTGAAGGGGAGGCTAGGCCAAGGGGCTTTGCCCCCTGGACCCCCACCAAAGGCAAGCCTTTGGAATCCT
>CAZZVF010000473.1:0-2027 GCA_964657355.1 uncultured Buchnera sp. | reverse complement strand
GGGCGGCTCTGACGAGGTCTGCAAAGGCCCTGTTCAAGATGCCGCCCGGGCGGCTCGAATCCGCTAAGGCAAACGCCCTTCATGACCTCAAGGCGAACGCCGCCACGGACATTGGCGCTGATCAATGCCGCCATCGTGCTACCCGGGGAAGTGGCCCGGGGCAGTGTCCTTATAGAAGACGGGATGATTTCCGCGATCCAGGCCGGCGATGCGTCAGGACCGTTCGAGACGATCGACCTGGACGGCGACTATCTGCTGCCTGGCGCCGTGGACCTGCACACGGACAATCTCGAACGCCAGGTGCAGCCGCGCAGCAACGCGCGCTGGCCGTCGCGTTCCGCCCTGCTGGCGCATGACGCGCAATGCGTGGCGGCCGGAATCACGACGGTGTTCGATGCGCTGTGCGTGGGCGATTTGGGGTTCGACGAGGACCGGCTGCGCACCTGTGCCGAGGGCGTGGCCGATCTGGACGCCATGGCACCGACGGGATTGTTGAAGGCCGACCACTTCCTGCATCTGCGGTGCGAATTGCCGGCCGAGGGCATGCTGGAGCAGCTCGACGGCTTGGCGGACCATAGGCTCGTGCGGTTCGCCAGCCTGATGGATCATACGCCCGGTATCGGCCAGTACGCGGATGTCGCGCGCTATATCGTCATGCGCCGCCGGGATGGTGCGTCCGAAGCGGACACGCTGCGCAGGATCGATGCGTTGCGGGTGCAGCGGGACCGGCTGCTTGGGCCGAACCGGATCGCGCTGTTGCAGCGCCTTGGCCGTGCGGGGCTCCCGGTGGCCAGCCATGACGACCGCACGGAGGCCGAGGTGGCTGAGAATTTGGCCGACGGGATCATGATCAGCGAGTTTCCGGTGACGCGGGCGGCAGCCCAGGCGGCACGCGCCGGAGGCATGGGCATCATCGGCGGGGCGCCGAACCTGGTCCGTGGGGGATCGCATACCGGCAATGTCGCCGTGGCCGACCTGCTGAGCCAGGGGCTGATGGATGCGCTCGCCTCGGATTACGTCCCGTGCAGCCTGATCGAGGCGGCGTTTGCCGCAGCCGACCATGGCGCCGTGTCGCTGCCAGAGGCGGTCGCCATGATCAGCGCGGCGCCGGCGCGCATGGCGCGGCTGGATGACCGCGGCGGCATCGCACCTGGTTGGCGGGCCGATCTCGTGCGCGTGCGGGTGCATGAAGGGCAGCCGGTGGTCCGGCAGGTGTGGCATCGCGGGGAGCGGGTGCACTGACGCTGCCCCGCTTGTCGATGCGCCCGTCCATGCGCCCCGCCATGCGAGTGGCATTGTATTGGGCGCCGGCGGTGCAGGATCCGTTGCATGCGCTCGGCAGTGCATGGCTGGGGCGGGACGCGGAAAGCGGTGCGCGGATTGCTGTCGGCAACGACACCGAAGAGGCAGTGGCCGGCCCTGCGCTTTACGGCTTTCACGCGACGTTGCGGCCGCCAATGCGCCTGGCGACGGGCTGGGACGAGTTCATGGCAGCGGCCGAATCCGTGGCAGGCAGCGTGGCGCCGTTTGCCATGCCGCCATTGCGCGTCGCCGACATGGATGGCGCGCTGGCGCTGGTCGAGGCGGCCCCCTGCCCGGCCCTGCGCGGTCTGGCCGATGCTTGCGTCGAACATACCGACCGGCACCGCCTGCCGCCGGACGATGTGGAACTTGCAAGGCGGCGTCTCGCTAGTCTGTCTCCGCTGCACGAAACATTGCTGCAGCGGTGGGGCTACCCGTATGTGATGCAGGCTTGGCAGTTCCACGTTACGCTGACGCGCCGCCTGGATGAGCGGGAACGGGCTTGGCTGCGCCTCGCGGCAGAAACGCATTTCGGTGCGTCGTTGCAGAGCGCCAGGTCGGTGCGGGAACTTTGCATCTTCACCCAGGCCGAGGCCGGTGCGCCGTTCCTGATTGCGGAGCGGCTGAAGCTGACCGGTTGAGCAAGATTTTTTCGATCCACTTCGATCCACTAGCAGGCTGCTGAAAAAGTCCCTCGGCACAGCGACGATGGAAAGAAACGAATC
>CAZZVF010000472.1:0-2034 GCA_964657355.1 uncultured Buchnera sp. | reverse complement strand
CGGCAGGCTGTCCTGGTCGGTCTGGTCGTGCTTCAGCTCGGCACTCGGCGGCTTGGTGATGACGCGGTCGGGCATGACCGGTCCATGCGGCCCCTGCCCGCCTTTGGGAAAGTTCGCGTTGCGCCACCGGCTGAGTTCGAAGACGGTGGTCTTGTAGACGTCCTTCAGCACCGAATAGCCGCCGCACATGTCGCCGTACAGCGTCGCGTAACCGACCGACATTTCGCTCTTGTTGCCGGTCGTCAGCAGCATGTGGCCGAATTTGTTGCTCAGGGCCATCAGCATCAATCCACGCGCGCGGGACTGGATGTTTTCTTCCGTGATACCCGACGGCGTATCGATGAACAGCGGTGCGAGAGCGGCGTCGAACGCGGCCATGGCGGGCGTGATCGGGATCGTATCGCAGCGAATGCCGAGCAGGCGGGCGCACTCGGCCGCATCGTCCAGGCTATGCCGGCTGGTGTAGGGGCTGGGCAGCATCACCGCGCGCACGCGATCGGCGCCGAGCGCATCGACCGCGATGGCGGCGGACAGCGCGCTGTCGATGCCGCCCGACAAGCCCAGGATAATTCCGGGAAAGCCGTTCTTGCGCACGTAGTCGGCCAGGCCGAGCGACAGGCAGCGATATACTTCGGCGAAATTGTCCGGTTCCGGCGGCAAGGCTTGTGGCACGCACACCAGCCGGCCGTCCTCGCGCTTCCATTCGGTCAGCGTCACCGCCTCCTCGAAGGACGGCATGAGCACGGCCAGGCTGCGGTCCGGGTTGAGCACAAAGCTCGAGCCGTCGAACACCAGCTCGTCCTGGCCGCAGATCTGGGCGCAGAACACGAAGGCGAGGCCGGTTTCGACCACGCGCGCCACGCCGAGCTGCACGCGCCTGCCGGATTTGCCGTCTTCCCATGGCGACCCGTTGATGGACAGCAGCAGTTCGGCGCCGGTCTCGGCCAGGGTTTCGGAGACCGGGGGAAACCACCAGTCCTCGCAGATCATCAGGCCGAGCCGGAAGCCGCGAAAAACGATGGGGCCAGGCGACGGGCCGGCGTCGAACACGCGCTTGTCGTCGAACACGCCGTAATTCGGCAGTTCGTGCTTGGCACGGCGGGCGGTGATGCGGCCACCATCCATGACGAAGGCGGCATTGTAGATCTTGTCGCCGTCGCGCCATGGGCCGCCGACGACGAGGCCGGGGCCGCCATCCCCCGTGTCGGCCGCAAGGTCTTCGAGCGCCGCCTCGCAGCGTTCGACGAAGGACAGTTTGCGCACGAGGTCTTCCGGCGGATAGCCCGCAATGGAAAACTCCGGGGTGACGACGAGGTCCGCGCCCATTCCAGCCGCTTCCGCCCGCGCGGCCCTGATGCGGCGCAGATTGGCATCGACCTGGCCCTCGTGGGGATTGAGCTGGGCCAGGGCGATGCGCAGCGTGTCGGCAGTCTTGAGCATGCCGGGAAGCTAGGGACGCGAGGTTACAAAGGCCAGTGGCGGGCGGAGCTGAGCTGCTAGCGGGTCGGCATGCCACTTGTGGCGGCGGCTTGTAGCGTGCGGTCCGGAGGGGCACCTGCGGCGGCGGCACGGAGTGTGCGGTCTCGCGCGCCGAACGGCTTGTTCAGGCTGACGATGGCATAGTTGAGCCACGAGGCGAAGCTCACCCAGGCGAGATAGGGGGCGACCAGCCAGGCGGAGAGCGCGTGGATCGGCGCCAGGCCGATGACCAGGGCGAGGCACGAAGCCCAGAGGAACACCACTTCGACGAGCGACCAGTCCGGCCGCTTTACCTTGAAGAAGAGCGGGCTCCAGATGACGTGGAAGAAGGCATTGACACCGAACAGCACCGCGATCTTCAGGTGGTCGCCCGGCAGGCTGGCGTGTTTCCATGCGAGCGCCCCCGACAGTGCCGCCATGCCTAGTATCAACGTCCAGGCCGGGCCGAACAGCCAGTCCGGCGGCTGCAGGCGCGGCTTGCGCAGGGCGCGATACCACGGGCCCACCTCGGTCAGCACTCCGCCGGCGCCGGCGAGGGCCAGGGCGCAGAGGCCA
>CAZZVF010000471.1:0-2035 GCA_964657355.1 uncultured Buchnera sp. | reverse complement strand
CCTGCTAGAGCATCATCCGACCAGATGGGGTCACCTGCCGGATAAAGATGCTCGCTAAAACAAAGGGCTAGAGCATTTTCCGGCAGGCGCACTGATCCAATAAGGTCGGAAAATGCTCTAGGAGCGGAGAGCCTGATAAAGTGGGCGTGGATCGCCTTACTTCGCGGACATTTTACAACTTCGTTGCATCTCACGCGTCCAAGATGGATACCTTAGATTGAAAAGGCAGCTCGCTATGGCTTTTTTGCGCCTGCCCCGCTTTAACTTGCACCATTCGAAGTGGTCGGATTGGTATCTTGGATCGCCGAGCGGGAGCGGTGTCAATTTCGGCACGCCGGAATTCAAGATCGCCGTCAATAGCAACAGCATCCGCGTCCCGCTCACCGAGGTCAAAGACGGCACAGCTAAGCGGTCCGTCGTATTAAAAGGCGATGGTATCGGACTTGGCGTCAGCGTGGGATTGCAGGTCCCGTTCGTGAATATGACCGACTCACCAAAGGAGCTACCTGGGACACGGACGAGCACCCCGGGTATCGGCTCGCGCATCCGGTATTCGGCATTTTCGCCCGACCCTATGGAGCCGAGTGACTTCAAAGGTGTCTGCTGGGTGCTGTCGGTTAGCCACACCGATTTGGGTGCGCAGGCCTCGGGGGCGCTCGTCGTGTTTGCCAGCGAGATTTCGCCCTACTCTATCCTGCCGACCTCCCTCAATGCATCGGCCTTCTGCATCGGCCTCGGAATGGCCTCGGCGCTTGTCAACGTTGGCGCAGACGCTGTGGTCTATACATTGCGGCTGGAATGAGGTGCTCTCGAGTGCCCGGATTTATCAAGGCATCGCCGCGGGCAATAATATTCGCACTCTTGGCTTTGGCAAACGCACGCGCGGCGGAAATACCAGACTGGGCGGACACCCTCGCTACAATCTTCGCCAGCGTCGACGTGACAGGACTCGACAACGCGAATCTTCCCGACCGATTAAAGCCTGCGATTGTCCTTACCGCGGCGAAATGCTTTACCGGACGCTTGCCTGATGCAACCTCCGCAGCCCCCGTGACCAGCGCCATCATCGCTTACGGCGATGACGCGGCGTGCGACGAGCCGACGCCGGTCGCGCTCATGGAGTTCGGCGTCGACGCGAAGGATACTACGCCGATTAGGCGTATTCGCTCGATTTTGGCGGGGCGGCTCGGCAAGCCGTGTTTCGACGGCGTATTGCCGGACGATCCACGCCGTCGTGCTCCGGCCCGCTCGGAGATCGGTTGGAGGACCAAGGGTTACGCGATCACCCTAGTTCAAGAATCCGGCTCTCCAGGGGTGGCATCGCTGGCGGCGTTCGCCACTGGCCTGCGGCCAGGCCCAGGCGTCGCGGCCGGATACACAGCCTTGCGGAGCGAGTATCTCGCCAACTTGCCTACGTCTTGCCGGTGACCGCCGCCACCGGCGCGCCTACATGGCCGATCTGCCTCGCCGCAGACCCACGCCGGCTTGCGTTCAGGCTTGCGCTGGGTCTGCTGGGACTGGCTGTCCTGGGTTCGGCGGCCCTTCTGGTCGTGCGCGCCGTGAACGGGCCGGCGCATTGGCTTGGCAATTCCGCGCAGGCTGCCAGCCGTATCCTGCCGATAAGCGCCGCGATCTTCGCCACCATACGCTGGGTCTATGTCGCCCGCACGCGCCTGGTGCTGGATGGGGCGGGGTTGTGCCTGCATCAGCCTTTGGCCACGCGGCGCGCCGCGTGGTGCGAGATCGCGGAGGTGCAGGTGGTGGGACCAATGATGCCGACGCATCGCGGCGGCATCCCGATCGCAATTCGGGTGACGTTGAGCACAGGACGGTCGATCGCGATCCCGGACGTTTTCACGCTGCGGCGGGATGCCCTCGCGGCGTGCGTGGCGACCGCGCTGCGATCCTCGCGACGGTGCTGCCCGACGACGCCGCCAACGTGTTCATCACCCTGAGCGCCCGCAGCCTGAACAAGTCGCTGCGCATCATCGCGCGCGGCGAGCTGCCGACGACCGAAGGCAAGCTGCTGCACGCG
>CAZZVF010000470.1:1126-2051 GCA_964657355.1 uncultured Buchnera sp. | reverse complement strand
CTCCGTGGTGTTCGACCATGTCGGCGCGCATTGGCGGCTCCCCGAACCGGCTGTGCAATCCGGCGCCGGCGTGCAGGCGTTCCTCGCCATTCTCGAAGCCATAGTGGACCGGCTGGCCGACGTGCTAGAGCGCATGGGCGCCGACCTCGACGGCGTTTCCGCCCGCGTGTTCCGCAACGAGAATGCACCCAGCCAGTCATCGCGACGGCGCGACGCCTTCCTGCGCGCCACGCTGGCCGATATCGGCCGCAAGGGCGAGCTGATCTCCCAGCTGCGCGACGGCCTGCTCGGCGTCGGCCGCATCGCCCGCTTCGTGCACGAAACCGCAGCCAAATGGCTGCAGGAAGGCGAGGCAAGAAGGCTCGTCGTTCTGGAGCGCGACATAGCCTCGCTCAACGACTACGACGCTCAGCTCACCACCAAAGTGCAGTTCCTGCTCGACGCGACACTAGGCTTCATCAGCATCGAACAGAACAACACGATCAAGGTGCTCACCGTCGTCAGCATCGTCGGCATCCCGCCAACCTTGATCGCGAGCATCTACGGCATGAACTTCAAAGTCATGCCGGAGCTCGAATGGCATTACGGGTATGCTTACGGGTTGTCGCTGATCGGGTTGAGCATTGTCGTGCCGCTGGCGATATTCTGGCGCCGGGGGTGGCTATAGGGTAAATAGGTATGCATCTTTCCGACATCAAAATTTATCGTTAGAAATAGTGGTTCATATCACGGCTTTTCAGTCGCCCCATGAAGAACATATCTTTTCAGTCTTCCATCCGAGGAGGTGACCTTTGAAACATAAGCGACTAAAGGTTCAAATTGCCCGCGTGCCACTAATGCAAGATTGTCCGCTAGCAATGCTTTACGTCTCTCCGAAAGCTGATCCTCAGGATAAAAAGGGATAGATTCAGAGTCGATTGCGGAT
>CAZZVF010000470.1:0-1116 GCA_964657355.1 uncultured Buchnera sp. | reverse complement strand
CAGACGTCCAGGGCATACTGCTCATCATCTACAACCTCGGTCTCAAGATACTCGAGTGTCGACTTGTCAAACGTAATGAGCTCGGTTCGGTTTGACTTAACGTGTATCGAGAACCCTTGGTGCTTTACGGGATAATGTGCGCGTAGAAGTGCCTCATCGACTTTGTCCTGCAAGTCATCATTTTGTTTCCGAAGTTCTTTTATGACGTTAGACGCTTTTCGATGTTTTACGATGTAACTAATTCCAACTCCAGTGGAGAGCCCCCATTTCAGCAGGTCATAAAGGGCGTTTTTGCCCAAGTCCTGTATCACATCTAAGGTATGTGGATCCGTTATTAAGAAATGGATGTCTTGCGTCCAGCTGCCTGTCCGCGACAATCCAAACGACAGTCGAAACCCCTTTGCAGATGTTGCCTGAGTGATAATTTCACGGTTGATGTATGCGTTCAAAGAAATTAGTAATATCTGACTAATTCCGATTAACGACTGCGCACCATAGTAAGCATCTAAACTCGTAAATTCTTTATTGCCGCTATCGTATCGAACGCTGAATGCCAGATCCACGCTTGTACTCCGAGTCTAAGTAGAACGTGAAAGAATGGACCACCCTGGTTCAGATACGCAACGTCCCGTGCTATTCAAGTTTTGTTTCCGGACGCAGCCGTTGTTTACGCCCGTTGGATAAAGCGCCGCTAATTTGGGCAGGCCGAATGCGCAGCTAGCTAGGCCCGCCAGCAAACCTGTGCAGGCGGTGCGGCAAGCTTGTTGCCGCCGTGGTCTATGTTCGGAGGTGAGCCGACACCTGCTGCGGATGGCTCAGCAGGATGCCCCGGTAAATTGTCAGCGGCGTGGAACCTGCGTGGCTCCACGCACACCCAGGGCGGCATCATCAGTCTGCCAAACGGAAGCGCCCGGAGCCGGTGTTGTGTGGGCTACAAGCCTGTCTAAATCTAGTTTACCGAAACACGCACCTCGTCCGTCACGATGGTCTCCACTGTCGACGAAGGTGCATACAGCACGCGTGCGGCGGCACCTGCGATCATGGCGCCTGCGATGGGTGCGACCCAGAACAGCCAGAGCTGCCCTAGATCGGCGCCGCCTGCGAACAGGGCCGGGC
>CAZZVF010000469.1:0-2052 GCA_964657355.1 uncultured Buchnera sp. | reverse complement strand
TTTCATGTTCGATCCCTTCCTGCGCAAACCCGTCCTCGCACTGCTGTTGTTCGCGAGCCCCGCCCTGATCGCCCAGACCGCAAAGCGCGGCATGGTCATCGACGATCTCAACAACATTCAACGCGTGGGCCGGCCTGCCCTTTCGCCTGATGGTGCATGGGTCGCTTACACCGTCGGCCACACCAACGTTGAAGACGATAAAGGCGTATCAAACCTGTGGATGGTGAGCTTCGACGGCAAACAGGATATCCAGCTCACCTACGGCAACGAATCAGCAGGCGCACCCCGCTGGAGTCCGGACGGCAAATACCTCGCCTTCACCTCCTCGCGTCCCGGCAAAGCCAAGGGCGAGCAGGTCTGGGTGCTCGACCGGCGCGGCGGCGAAGCCAATCAGGTCACTGACGTCAAGCAGGACATTGAAGACTATCGCTGGTCGCCCGATTCACAGAAATTGCTGCTCACCCTGCGTGAGAAAGACGAGCCGGATGAAGACGACAAAGGTGGCAAGCCGAAACCGCCGAAGCCCATCGTCCTGGATCGCTTCCACTTCAAACAGGATGTCGAAGGGTACCTGACGGACAAGCATGCCCACCTCTTCCTCTTCGACATCGCATCGAAGCAGTTAAAAAAAATCATCACCGACGACAAGTATGAGGAGGCGGAAGCCGAGTTCTCGCCCGACGGCGCCCTCATCGCTTTCGTCAGCAATCACACTGCTCCTGATCCCGACCGCTCCACCAATTCCGACATCTTTGTTGTCGACGCCAGGCCCGGCTCGTCACCCCGGCAGCTCACAACATTCCCAGGCGAGGACGCGGGCCCGCTTTCGTGGAGTCCGGACAGCAAGCTCATCGCCTTTCGCGAAGGAGTCTCGCCCACGTACTCCATGTACGATGTGCCGCGCCTCGCCACCATCCCGGCTTCCGGCGGCTCACCCTCCATCCTTGCTGAGAAGCTCGATCGTATCGTCAGTCCGCCCCGCTTCACTGACGATGGCAAGGCCCTTGTTACTACCATTGAGGATGACCGCAATCAGTATGTTGCCGAAGTATCCCTGGGCAACGGAGCGCCGAAGCGTCTCTCCTCCGGCGAAGGTGCAGCGGAAGCGATCTCCGCCGCCGCCGGCCGCGTAGTCGCGCTGTACAGCAATGACGCGCAGCCCGATGAACTCTACGCCGTCGAAGATGGCAAACTGCGCCCACTTACCAGCCATAATGCTGCGCTCGTTGCTACGATCGATCTCCTCCCAGCCAAAGACCTTTCCGCGAAAAGCAAAGACGGCACTGAAGTCCACGGCCTCTTGACCATGCCGGTCGGCTACCAGTCCGGCAGCAAGGTTCCCATGCTGCTCCGCATCCATGGCGGTCCCGTTGGACAGGATGCCCATGAGTTCGAACCTGAACGCCAACTCTTCGCAGCTCATGGCTACGCAGTGCTCAACGTCAACTATCGCGGCAGCTCCGGCCGCGGTCGCGATTACTCCAACACTATCCACGGCGACTGGGGCAACAAGGAAGTGGCTGACCTGCTCGCCACCGTCGACGCCGCCATCGCTACCGGCCAGATCGACGCCGATCACATGGGCATCGGCGGCTGGAGTTACGGCGGCATTCTTACTGACTACACCATTGCCACGACGACACGCTTCAAAGCCGCATCAAGCGGCGCCGGCATGGGCAGTCTCCTCGGCCTCTACGGCATCGATGAATACATCCTGCAATACGAAAACGAAATCGGGCCCCCATGGAAAAATCCCGACCTCTACATCAAGCTCTCCTACCCGTTCTTCCACGCGGATCGCATCAAGACACCAACACTCTTCATGGGCGGCGACAAGGATTTCAACGTTCCCCTCGAAGGCGGCGAGCAGATGTACCAGGTCCTGCGCAGTGTCGGCACACCGGCGGAACTCATCATCTATCCCGGCGAATTCCACGGCTTCAAACGGCCCAGTTTCATCCGCGATCGCTATACCAGCTGGTTCAACTGGTATGACAAATACGTAAAAGCCAAATAGACCCACAAATCCGGGTGCCCCATCCTCGCGAAGCT
>CAZZVF010000468.1:0-2057 GCA_964657355.1 uncultured Buchnera sp. | reverse complement strand
CGCGACGACGCGCGGGTGTTCAGCTCGGGCCAGGCGCTCGACATCGCCGACGAACCGGTGGTCCGCTTCGACGGCGTGACGCAGCGCTGGCACACGGTCAAGTCGCCGATCTTCGACGCGAAGGGGCGGGTGATCGCAACGGTCGGCGTGTCGCGCGACATCACCTACCGGGTTCGGGCAGAGGCCGCGTTGCGGAACAGCCAGGCCTTTTTGGATGCCACCGGCCGCATTGCGAGCGTGGGTGGCTGGACCATCGAGTTGGCGACGCAAGCTCTTCACTGGACCGAACAGACCTGCCGCATCCATGAGGAGGAGCCCGGCCACTGCCCGACGGTCGAAGGCGCGATTCGTTACTACGCGCCCGAAGCCCGTTCGGTGATCGAGCGGGCAGTCCGCGATTGCATCGCTCACGGAACGGGCTTCGATCTCGAACTGCCGTTGATCACAGGGAAGGGCCGTGCCCTCTGGGTGCGGGCAATGGCCGAACCGGAGATGGTCGACGGCGTTGCGGTGCGTCTTCGTGGTGCCTTGCAGGACGTCACCGCACGCCGTGCACTGGAAGAGGAACTGCGGCGCCAGAGCGCCTTGCTGACGAGCGTGCTCGAGCACCTGCCCTGCGGGCTGAGCGCGTACGACGACGACCTCAAGTTCCTGGCCTCCAACAGCGAACACAAGCGCTTGCTCGACCTGCCCGACTGGTTGTGCGACCACCCCGGTGCGGGCCTGGAAGATCTGTTGCGCTACAACGCGGAGCGCGGCGAATACGGGCGCAGTGGCGTCGAAGCCACGGTGCAGGGCTATCTGGAGGCCGCGCGCGGGCAGCGGGTGGCCTACCGGATGGAGCGAACGCGGCCCAATGGCGTGACGCTAGAGGTCACGGGCGCGCCGATGTCCGGCGGCGGCTTCGTGCTGACCCACAGCGACATCAGCGATCGCAAACAGGCGGACCTTGCGCTGCGCAAACAGACCGAGCGGCTGCGCCTGGCGGCGGACAGCGCCGGCATCGGGGTTTGGGAGTACGACCCGATCGAGGCCAGGCTCGAATGGGACGACCTCATGTACCGCATGTACGGCATCGGTCGTGACACCGGCCTGGTGCCGCTGGATCTGTGGTCCGCACAACTGCATCCCGAGGACGCGCCGAGCGTGCTGGCCGCGTTCAAGGCCGCGCTGGAGGGGCAGGGTGTCTTCAACCCCGAGTTCCGAATCTGCAGGCCCGATGGCGAGGTTCGATACATTCAAGCGGCCGCCCACGTCGTGCGCGACGCCGCCGGGCTGCCGCTGCGCATCACGGGCGTGAACATCGACATCACGCTGCCGCAGCTCTCTCGCGAAGCCCTGCGTGAAGCCATGCAGGCGGCCGAGTCGGCCAACGTCGCCAAGAGCCAGTTCCTGGCCAACATGAGCCACGAGATCCGCACGCCGATGAATGCGATCCTGGGCATGCTCGCGTTGCTGCAGCAGACCACGCTGACGGCGCGCCAGGCCGACTATGCCGGCAAGACCGAAGGCGCCGCGCGGTCCTTGCTGCGCCTGCTCAACTCGATTCTCGATTTCTCCAAGATCGAGGCCGGCAAGATGACGCTGGACCCGCAGCCCTTCAGATTGGACGAGCTGGTGCACGAGGTGTCGTCGCTGATGTCGGCCAGCATGGGCACCAAACCGCTTGCGCTGCGATTCGAAGTCGCGCCCGAGACGCCGCTGCAACTGGTCGGCGACGCGATGCGCTTGCAGCAGATCCTGCTGAACCTGGTGAGCAATGCCATCAAGTTCACCGCCGCCGGTGAGGTGTCGCTGTCGATGCAGGCCGTGCGGCGCGACGCTGCTGAGGTGACGCTGCGCATCGCCGTGCGCGACACCGGCATCGGCATTGCCCCGGAAGACCAGGAGCGCGTTTTCAGCGGCTTCAGCCAGGCCGAGGCCTCGACCACGCGGCGTTTCGGTGGCACAGGGCTGGGTCTGGCCATCAGCCAGCAGCTGGTCGCGCTGATGGGTGGCGAGCTCAGGCTGCAAAGCAAGCTCGGGGAAGGCAGCCGCTTCTACTTCGAACTGACGCT
>CAZZVF010000467.1:0-2064 GCA_964657355.1 uncultured Buchnera sp. | reverse complement strand
CTCGAAAGCCGCGCGAAGTGTTCGCCACCTGGTTGAAGCTTATGTCCTGATAAGCAGCTACGGCGCAGCAGTTTCGCACAGCGCCTGCTTGAGCGGACCCAGCCAGGGCTCGTAATGGCGCCAGGCATCCAGCGCCTCCCTGAAGATTGGACGACGGACCTGTTCGGCGCTCGGCGTTGCCACGGCGCGGCCATTGTCCCAGAACCGCAAGCATGCCGGTTCCAACTCCAACCCGCAATAAGCCAGCAGACGGTGCACCTCCGTTTCGGTGTCATTCACCAGATCTTCGTATCGAACCCGATGGACGCGGCCCGGCAGGATGTTGTCGAAATGCGCCATGTTGTCCACATACAGCGAATAATAACGCGCAATTTCTGAAAAGTCGTAGGAATAGCCCAGACCGTTCCCAAACAGCTGCTTGAACACGGAAAAGCCGTTCGGCAGCTTGTCGCGCCTGACATCGATAATCCGGGCATTTGGCAGAATCATGTGAATAAGGCCGACATGGGCACAGTTGGACGGCATCTTGTCGGTGAAGAAGGGCTTTGCCGTCTTGCGATAGATCCGGGTGTTGCCGATATAATGACGGCCCAATGCAGCCAGCGCAGCTTGGTCGTGCTGCGCCAGAATTTCCGGATAGCGGCAATCTGGTCGCATACTGTCCAGATCGTGCACGATCGTCGCGATTTCCGGCAACTCCATCGTGCCCTCGACCATGCTGTGGCTTGAAAGGATCTGTTCGACCAGCGTCGATCCCGCGCGCGGCATGCCGACTATGAATATGGGCGTGGGCGAGACAGGCGCGGATCCGTCGAAGTCCTTGCCGGGCGTTTTTGCAAGGCGCTCGGCAGAAAAGAAGTGCTTCACGCGCTGCGCCATGTCGACGGAACCCCTATCGTCAAAGCTGATCTCTGCACGCTTCAACTCTGCACCACGTGCGTAATGGGCAAAACTTGCCGCATACTCGCCGCGCTGTTCGAAGGCGCGGCCCAGCGCGTAATGAATGTGGTATGCGTCTGGCCCACCAAGCGATCGGCCAGCGGCAATGGCCCGCATGGTTTCAATGTCTTGTGCGGAAAAGGCTACCGTCTTCATGTTGGCGAGCGCCCACCAGGCGAGGCCACTTCCAGGATGATGCCTCAGCGCGTGGCGCAGGATCACGACACAGTCGTCCTTGCGCCCCTGATATTTCAGGGCCTCCGCGTAATTCACCAGGAAATTCAGGTCCTCACCGAACGCGTCCCGGCATTCCTCGTAGAGCTCGGTCGCCCGATCGTAATCCCCGACATGGGCGTAGCAGACAGCAAGGGAGGCGCGAAAGATCGTGGTCTGCGGCGTCTGCTCGAGCAGAAACGCGAAATGCGGCAGGGCTTCTGCGTTTCGGCGCTGACCGAACAGCAGGATTGCAAGATTAAGTCGCGCTTCCATAGAGAACGGCGACTGCTCCACGGCACGCCTTAACAGGCGTTCGCGTTGCTGATCGGAAATAACGACGTTCGACAGCGTCCGCATCCTTTCTTGCAGGTCCATCTGACTATATCGGGCGCCGCGCCTGCTACAAGCGTGGTGGCCGCCACGTTTTTGTCTCGGCAGGACGCCGCCACACTGAGCCACACCAGGGGGGTGCCTTCACGCCGCGAAGCTCTTAGCTAGAGCATCATCCGAGCGAATGGGATAACCTCGGATAAAGGTGCTCGTCAAAACAAGGAGCTAAAGTTTGTTCCGATCCACTTTGATCGGAAACAAGCTCTTTAGTTAGGCCACTTCCACCATGGCCGTCTTTTCAACGCACGGGCCACAATAGCGCCAGCCCTGATCGTAGATTTCGTCCGGTGAGAAATGGGCACCGGCTACGGAGATGCTCTGCCAGGTGGAACCGCTCCAACGCCATAGGTCACACGTCGCGGTATAGACGCCGACCTTCATCGGAGCCGGGTCGGTATAGAGCAGCCAGTGAAACTCGTGCGGATTCTGATCGCGCGGCGGTGCGCAGGTCCTCGTCGAACCGACCACGAGATGACGTTCGCGGCTGAACCCGATGGCGGTCAGCTTTATCTTGAACTG
>CAZZVF010000466.1:0-2067 GCA_964657355.1 uncultured Buchnera sp. | reverse complement strand
ATTGCCGCGTGATAGTTCACCGCCACCTGACAGGAATCGATGCGCTGAGCGAGCCGCAAGGCGCGCTGCATGTCGCGCGTCCAAACCGAGCCCGACAGTCCGTAGCGCAAGCCGTTGACGTCACGTAGGAGCGCGTCCTCGTCACGAAAGCGGCTGACGGCGAGGAGGGGTCCGAAGATCTCTTCGCGTGCGATCCGCATGGTCGGTTGCACGCCGGTAAAGAGCGCCGGACGGACAAAGTGCCCCGGACCGTCCACGTCGTCGCCGCCGAACTCCAAGTGCGCCCCGTCGGCCGTTCCCGACTCCAAGTACTCGAGAACTCGGCGTTTCTGCTTGGCGGATATCAGCGGACCGAGCACGGTATCGGTGCGCATTCCATCGCCGAGCGGCAGCGTGTCGACGTGCGCGGCGATGCCTGCCACGACTTCGTCGTGGATGTCTGCGTGCAAAAATAATCGCGAACCCGCCATGCAAGCCTGTCCGCTGCTGAGATAGCACGCCCTGCTCGCGGCAGGAATCGCCGTCGGGAGATCGGCATCGGGAAAAATGATCACGGGGGATTTACCGCCGAGTTCGAGCGTGACGCGTTTGAGATTTCCGGCTGCGGCACGCACGATGCCACGGCCAACCGCGGTCGATCCCGTAATACTGATCTTATCGATGCCGGGATGTTCTGCCAAGGCGGCGCCGGGTGGAGCATGACGGCGGGATTCCTTCGCACCCCAGATGTCTCTTGGAGAATACATCTCGACATGATAAGTTTCAAGCGATGAACTACCTCGATATACGCGAATCGGTGGCACGGCTATGCGCCGATTTCCCCGGACGATACTGGCGGGAACTGGATGAGTCGCGGGGGTATCCAACCGAATTCGTTGCCGCGTTGACCGAAGCCGGCTATCTGGCCGTGCTGATACCGGAAGAATTCGGCGGCAGCGGGCTCGGCTTGGGTGCGGCGGCGGCCGTCCTCGAAGAAGTTCATTACCGCGGCTGCAACGGCGCGGCGTGCCATGCGCAAATGTATACCATGGGCACGGTGCTGCGGCATGGCAGCGACGCGCAAAAGGCGCGCTGGTTGCCTGACATTGCTGCCGGCCGGGTGCGCTTGCAGGCCTTCGGGGTCACCGAGCCGGCGAGCGGCAGCGAGACCCTGGCGCTGCGCACCACGGCGGTCCGCGCGGGCGACTCGTACACGGTCAACGGGCAGAAGGTGTGGACCAGCCGTGCCGAGCACTCGGACCTGTTGCTGCTGCTCGCACGCACTGCGCCGGCCGTTCAGGGCGCCAAGCGCACGGACGGTCTGTCCGTGCTGATGGTGTCGCTGGAGAACGCCGCGAAGCGAGGCATCGACATCCGGCCCATTCGCACGATGATGAACCACGCCACCACGGAAGTATTCTTCAACCAAGTGACCGTGCCTGCCGAGGATCTGATCGGCATCGAAGGCAAGGGCTTCCGTTACATCATCGACGGGATGAACGCGGAACGTATCTTGATCGCGGCGGAGTGTATCGGCGATGCGCGCTGGTTTATCGACCGCGCGGCGAATTACGCGCGTACGCGCGTCGTGTTCGGCCGACCGATCGGCCAGAACCAGGGTGTGCAGTTTCCGATCGCCCGATGTTTCGCCGAGACCGAAGCCGCAGCCTTGATGCTGGAACGCGCCATCGCCAGGTACGAAGCCGGAGACAACGCCGGCGCGGAAGCCAACATGGCCAAACTGCTCGCGAGCGAGGCGAGCTGGCATGCGGCCGATATGTGCGTGCAGACCCACGGTGGTTACGGATTTGCAGCCGAATACGACATCGAGCGAAAATTTCGTGAGACCCGGCTCTACCAGGTGGCACCCGTCTCGACGAATCTGATCCTGTCCTACCTGGCGGAGCACCGCCTGCAACTGCCGCGGTCGTACTGAGCGCCACGGCCCATGCGCGGCGCGCTGCACAACTTGACCGTCATTGCGCTGGAGCAAGCAGTCGCGGCGCCGTTGTGTTCGCGGAAAATGGCGGAAGCCGGCGCGCGGGTCATCAAGGTCGAGAATCCGAAGGGCGGTGACTTCGCGCGGCA
>CAZZVF010000465.1:0-2073 GCA_964657355.1 uncultured Buchnera sp. | reverse complement strand
GATCGCCTTAGTCAGCGTCAGCCCCGCGAACGCAAGCCCCGTGGCAATCCCGCCCACAACGCGCGGCCGCATCCAAATCATTACCATCAGCAACAGCACGACCGCGGCCAGCGCCACCGCCAACCGGTCCGACATCAAATCGCCCCATCCCTTCAACGCGCGCGTGTTCGCCAGACAATACGCCGCCGCGACCAGCCCCACGCCCGGACTTCCCGCGCGACCGCCGCCACCCGACCCTGATACCAGCCTGCCGGTTAAGAACACGCTTACGCCGGCCACCACGATCAGCAACAGATTGACCAGCCGCGGAACCGCATAGATCGAAGCAGGGCAAGCATCGTTCGTCTTCAAACACCCAAGATCGAACGCGCCGAAGGCCGGATCGGCCGCCATCACCGCCGCCAGCAGCACCGGATACAAAGGTTCGCGCCCGATTTCAGGAACCGCGATCCCCGCATCCTGCGACATCGAAAAAACGCCGTCGTGACGCAGGTGATAAGCCGCCGCCAAATACGCCGGCACGTCGCCATGCGCCGCCGCAACCGGGCCGCCCGCAGGAACCCGGAACAAAAGGCAGGCGACAATGACAAAACCGAGCGTCGGCCAGCCACCGCCTCGCCGCGCCAAACTTCTAGCCTCCCGCGCAATCCCATGCATGAAATCAGCTGTTTTCGTGCGCAGCCCACTCACTCCAGTTTCCTCGGCCTCCCGCTCAAATCGGAACCCCACCACCCTCCGCGGATTAACAACCAGCAGGAGGCCACCATGCCCAACGACGCCCCAATCGACACCAATCTCGCAAGCCCTGCTTTGCCAGCTACCCGCGTGCAGGACCCCGCCGACCTCCCTTTCGTCACCGACCCCGGCGAGCGTCGCGGCGACATGCTTTACCGCCGCTTCGGCCGCACCGACGAGCTGATCTCCGCCATCGGCCTGGGCGGCTTCCACCTTGGCAAGAACGCAGTGACCGACGGCGAAGCCGTGCGCCTGGTGCACGAAGCCGTCGACCGCGGCATCACCTTCGTCGACAATTGCTGGGACTACAACGAAGGCCGCTCGGAGCTGCGCGTGGGCGTCGCCCTGAGCCAGGGCGGCTACCGCGACCGCGTGTTCCTGATGAGCAAGATGGACGGCCGCACCAAGGAAGAAGCCGCCAAACAGATCGACACCTCACTCGCCCGTATGCAAACCGACCGTATCGACCTCGTCCAGCACCACGAAATCCTGCGCTACGACGACCCCGACCGCATTTTCGCCGAAGGCGGCGCCATGGAGGCCTTCGTCGAGGCGAAACAAGCCGGCAAGATCCGCTATATCGGCTTCACCGGCCACAAGGACCCGCGCATACACCTGCAGATGCTCGCCGTCGCCGCTGAACGCGGCTTCCATTTCGACTCGGTGCAGATGCCGCTCAACGTCATGGACGCGCATTTCCGCAGCTTCGCCCACTTGGTCCTTCCCTACCTCCTCGAACACGGCATCGCCGTGCTTGGCATGAAGAGCTTCGCCGACAGCGTACTGCTCAAAAGCGGCGCGCCCATCCAGCCCATCGAATACCTGCACTACGCACTCAACCTGCCCACTTCGGTGGTCATCACCGGCATTCAGAACCAGCGCGACCTCGACCAGGCATTCGACGCAGTGCGCAGCTTCGAGCCCATGGACAAAGTGGCCGTCGCCGAACTCCTCGCCCGCAGCCGGCCCTACGCTCTCGACGGCAAATACGAACTCTTCAAGACCAGCGCGACATTCGATGGCACCGCCAAGAACCCGGGCTGGCTAGGCGACGACGTCAAATCCGTAACCGAACTCGCGCCCGAAATGCAGTAACCTCAAGCGCCGACGCGGCATCGGGCCGCACCGCAATCCATAAGCCGGCGCCTCAGATCGCGACGAAGGCGTAAACCAGCGCTGCGAACGGGACCACCGCCAACGCGGCGGCGGCGACCGCGCCCAAGGCGCCGAGCAAATGAGGCCGGGCCTCATAACGCGCCCGCAGCTCGACGAGCCGATCACTGATGCTCGGACGGGGCGAGCGGACGAAGAAGCTGCTGGCGGTGGTGTGGCTGAAGC
>CAZZVF010000464.1:0-2082 GCA_964657355.1 uncultured Buchnera sp. | reverse complement strand
CCGCGCTTGCCTCTGGAGCGGCTGCGGCCGCGGGCCGGCTTTTCAGCAGCAGCAGACGCCGTGTCCGGTGCTGCCTCCACCATCTCGGGCACTGCGATCACAGCCGTCTCGGCCCGTTGGGAGCCGGACGTTCTGCCGCCGGATCTTCCACTGCCCGACCTTGTGCTGCGCGCCGCCGGCTTGCCGCCGCGGCCACGGCGCTTGCGGCCGTCGTCCTCGGACCATTCGACCACGTCGAGGCCTTCGACGACGATGCGGGGGATCACGGCGCCGGTGAGTTTCTCGACGGCTTCGACGGCCTGGCGGTCTTCCGGCGAAGCCAGCGTGAACGCGTGGCCCTTGAGGCCGGCGCGGCCGGTGCGGCCGATGCGATGCACGTAGTCCTCGGCGTGGTGCGGCACGTCGAAATTGAACACATGGCTGAGGCCGCCGATGTCGATGCCGCGCGCCGCCACGTCGCTGCACACCAGCAGGCGCAGTTCGTTCTTCTTGAACTTCTCCAGTGTGGCGAAACGCGCCGGCTGGCTCATGTCACCGTGCAGCGAACCGACGGAAAAGCCGTGCCGCGTGAGCGACTTGTAGAGGATATCGACCTCGATCTTGCGGTTGCAGAAGATCAGCGCGTTCTGCACGTCCTCGGAGCGGATCAGCCGGCGCAGCGCCTCCCGCTTGTCGTGCTCGGCGACCAGAGCCAGGCCGGCGACGATGGTGGTCGCGACGGAGGCCGACTTGGACACGGTGATCATGCGCGGATTGGTCAGGAAGGCGTCCGACAGGCGGCGGATCTCGGGGGCCATGGTGGCCGAGAAGAACAGCGTCTGCCGGGTCTTCGGCAGCATGGCGACGATCTTCTCAACGTCCGGGATAAAGCCCATGTCGAGCATGCGGTCGGCTTCGTCGATGACCAGGAGTTTGGCGTCGGTCAGCATCATGCCGCCGCGCTCGAACAGGTCGATCAGCCGGCCGGGGGTCGCGATCAGGACGTCGACGCCCTTCATCAGCGCGTCCTTCTGGTCGTTCAGGCTCTCACCGCCGATCAGCAGGGCGTGGTTCAGCTTCAGGTGCTTGCCATATTCGACGAAGTTCTCGGCGACCTGGAGAGCGAGTTCGCGGGTCGGCTCGAGGATCAGGCTGCGCGGCATGCGGGCGCGGGCGCGCGAGCCGGACAGGATGTCGAGCATCGGCAGGGTGAAGCTGGCCGTCTTTCCGGTGCCGGTCTGCGCCACACCCATGACGTCGCGGCCGGACAGCACGGCGGGGATCGCCTGCGCCTGGATCGGGGTCGGGTGGCGGTAGCCCTTTTCCTCGATGGCGCGGAGGATCGGCTCGGACAGGCCGAGGTCGCTGAACAGGATGTCGGGCACGGCCTCGAGATCGGCGACGACGAAACCCTCGGGCACGGCGCCGGATTCGCCAAGTGCTTCGGTCACCGCCGGCTCCGCCTGTAATTCAAGCGCGAATGCCTCCGAGGGGGCGTCGACAAAGGGCGGCACCCCCGCGGCGGAGCCCCCAGACAAGTCGATGGCGCCGCCGGACAGGTCGGTGAAGCTGATGTCGAGGGTCGTGTGCTCTGGTGCGGCAGCCGGCTCGTCAGCCAAGGCTCCGCCGACACGGCCGCCGGCACCGATTGCCGGGGCCTCCTGGGTCGGGGCCGAGACGTCCTGGCCGAGGGCCAGACCTTCCTGGTTCATCGAGGACGAGATCGTGTCTCCTTCCTTTTGGCCGCCAGTCTGGTCTTGGTTCGCCAGATCCTGGTCCGTCGGGTCGGGCAGGTCACGGGTAACGGGCTGGTCGCTTCCCTTTGTCTCGGAATGCGCAGGTTCGCCCGCCTCGCAGGCGCTTTGATCGTTCAACAAATCTTCTCGGTCATTGTAGGAGTGGGGCAGTGTAGGGCGGGGCGGCTAGGCCAAGCCGCGAGCAGCATGGCCCTTCCACAAGGCCTGACGCGCCGCCACGCGGGATATCCGGAACCGGAGCCACAAAGTCAAGCTTTTACGCCCTTCCATCTGGCCGGAATCGCACGGTCACACGCCGCCAAGCAAGGTCTTACGTTGCATGAAGAGAATGAGTTTGCCGGCATCC
>CAZZVF010000463.1:0-2083 GCA_964657355.1 uncultured Buchnera sp. | reverse complement strand
GCCGTAGACCCGCAGGTTCTGCGCCACCGTCAGGCGGTTCGGCAGGGCCACGTAGGGCGACGAGAAATTCAGCCGGCCGAGCGCTCCAAAACGGTCGGTGATCATGTCGCAGCCGAGCACTACGATCGAGCCGGATGTCGGGCTCAACAGTCCCAGCAACATGGCGATGGTGGTTGTCTTGCCAGCACCGTTGCCGCCCAGCAGGCCGACCGTCTCGCCCTGCGGAACGGTGAACGTGATGCTGTCGACCGCAAGCGTGGCGCGGTAACGCTTGCTGAGCTGGTCCACCTTAATGGCATTCATGCCGCGGCCTTAAACGCCGGGCGCCGGCAAGCCAAGGGCGGCGCAGGGTTGCGTCAGAGTGTTGATGCGAGACGGGCAGCGCCTAGTTGCAGCGGATAGCCGGAAGACGGCAGCCGGGCGCGTTCAGGCGGCCTCGGCCGAGACGTAGCTGGTTGACCAGCCGGACGCCGGTTCGAGCGAGCGGACGCGCCAGGCGCTTGCATCTGCGAACAGGGCGCGAAGCAGCTGGTTGTTCAATGCATGGCCGCCGCGGTGCGCGACGAAACGCGCGTGCAAGGGGGCGCCGGCAAGTGCGAGGTCGCCGACCGCGTCGAGCATTTTGTGGCGCACGAATTCGTCCGGCGAACGCAAGCCGCCCGGGTTCATCACACGCGTGCCGTCGACGACCACGGCGTTGTCCAGGCTGCCGCCACGGGCCAGCCCGGCCTGCTGCAGCGCCTCTATCTCATACAGTTGGGTGAACGTGCGGGCGTTCGCCAGCGCGCTGCGGAATCCCGGGCCGGTCAGCGAGAGCGACAGCGCCTGCCGCCCGATCGCCTCGGCGCTGAAATCGATCGACATGGCCATGTCGAGCGTGGCGCCGCCCGGGCGCAGCTCGGCGAAGGCAAGGCCGTTTTCGACCCTGATGGTGCGCAGGACCTCGATGGCCTGGCGCGTTACGGACTGCGCCTCGCGCCCGGCACAATCGATCAGGAACACTAGCGGGGCGGCCGATCCGTCCAGCACCGGAACCTCCGGACCGTCCAGCGCGACGACGGCGTTGTCGATCCCACAGCCGGCGAAGGCGGCCATGAGGTGCTCGATCGTGCCGACGCAGGCTTCCTCGTCACCGCCCAGCGCGATGCGGGTGCACAGCCTGGTGTCGGCAACCAGGTCGTAGCGGGCAGGGATGTCGACACCGAGATCGGTACGGCGGAAGACGATGCCGGTATCCGGGCCGGCAGGGAGGAGGCTTACCTGAACCCGACGGCCACTGTGCAGGCCGATGCCGACGAACCCGATGGACGTTTTCAGCGTGTGCTGATGGAGGGACGCGATCTCCGTCTTCAGCAGGCTGGTCAAGCCATCCATGCGGTCAATATCCTGTCCCGTTTCAAACGTATGCGTCGCAGTGTCGAACGGACAATCCGGGGCCGTTTGGAACTGAACACAGCCGGGAACCTAGCTGAGGAGCAGCCATAAGCTCCAGTCAACGTTTATTTCTGAGTATTTCCGACCAAAGCGCTGTTCTTAAAAGACTTTTTGCGGCGCATTGTAACCGTTCACGTTACATTGCGCCGCTTGTGTCAAAGGCTGGCGAAGGCCGCACGGGCAGCCCTGCCATGGTCAGGCCGGCGCCATTATGGCAAGCGTCAGGATGATTGACGGCGCAGGAAAGCCGGGATGTCGAGGCCTGCTGGCTCCGCTTCGGCATGGGCGCGGACCGTGGCGGAAGGTGCCTGTTGTTCGCCCGCGAAATGCGGCTCGGACCGCCGCACATCCCGCATGTCGGGCATTTCCGGCTGGGCCGGCTGGGCAGGTCCACGGCGCAGCGCACCCGTCACCAGGTTGAAGATGCTCGGCCGGTGCGGCTGGGCCGGCGCCGGGATAGGGGCCGCCTCCAGCTGGGCCGGCGCCTGTGTGAACAGGCCGGACGCCGCCTGACGTGCCGCCGGCGCAGACTGCGGGTGCTGAGCCTGGTGCTGTCCGTGGGGCCCTGCTTCCGCCTGCTCCGCGTAATGCTCCTCGTTGTAGGCAACCGCCGTCGCCTGGTTCGCCATGCCCGCCTGGTTCGCCATAG
>CAZZVF010000462.1:0-2090 GCA_964657355.1 uncultured Buchnera sp. | reverse complement strand
GGTCGGTGAGGCCGATGGGCAGGTAGGCGGGCGAGATCCATTTAGCGGAGGGATGAAAGCCGAACCAGTCGAGCAGATCAACGATATGGGCAGCGAAGCCGACGCTGACGGTCATGTTGGAGCCGGCATATTCGAGAATGAGGTCCCAGCCGATGATCCAGGCGACCAGCTCGCCGAGGGTGGCGTAGGTGTAGGTATAGGCTGAGCCGGCGATGGGAATCATCGATGCCAGTTCTGCATAACAGAGACCGGTGAAGGCGCAGACGATGGCGACCAGCACAAGCGAGATGGCGAGGGCGGGCCCGGCGCCAGGGCGGCCGGTGAGCGCACTGTGGTGCAGCAGGAAATTGATGACGGGAGAATTGAGAACGGACGCGGCATCCGCCGGCTCGCCGGAGATGGCGGTGCCGATGACGGTAAAGATCCCCGAGCCGATGACTGCGCCGATCCCGAGTGCGGTGAGCGAGACCGGGCCCAGTGTCTTTTTCAACGTGTGCTCGGACTTTTCGGAGTCCGAGATCAGCTTGTCGATCGATTTACGAGCGAAGAGTTGTGACAGGACCTGTAGCTCCGCAAAGAGAGTCCGGCTGCCGAGCCCGTAAGCGAACTGGAACAGCTTTGCGCAAGCTTATCCCAGACCTAACTTCCCGTCACATCTTTGTCGCGAGACACGTGGCCGGATCGTTTGCGAGCAGCCCGCGGAGCGAAGATGCGGGCCGCCGTCTCAACGTCAGTGCAGGCGCTGCGGTTGTAACGACAACGAAACTATGGCGGGGCTCAGAAAGGCGTCCCGCCTGTCGCCGCAAGGCCGCGGTGCCCTCAGGCGTCTGCCTAGCGCTTGTTCTGACCGCGTGCGGCTTTCTTAAGCTTCTGCTTGGCGGCGCCGCGGGGCTGTGTGCGCTTGGGCTTGGGTGCTGCCTTTTTGCGTGCGGCCCGCTTGACCTTTTTGCGTTCTTCGGTGCTTTCGATACTCTTCGTGTTTGCCATGGTCAACCTTCTTGAATGCTGAAATGTGTTCGGGAACAGATAAAACCACGGGGGAGCGCAGGCTCACGGGGTGATCGCAAACTGTTCTGGCTACAGGAACGACAGCAGACGACGGTGGCTTGTTTGATTTCTGCCAGCAGTGCAGCTATGCGCGTTCCAGGTTGGCGAATTTCTCCACCAGCTTTTTGATACCGAACTTTACAAATTGTACTGTAAGCTTCGCGTCGTCGCCGTCACCCTCGCGCCGATGGATGGTACCTTCGCCGTATTTGGGATGCCGGACGCGCTGACCGCTCTGAAAGCCGGTCTTGCCGCTGACCTTTGGCACTGGCATTTTGGGGCGCGGGACGGCAGTGTTTTTGATGCCGCCTTTGCCTCCGAAAAAGCTGGCGATGTTGTCAATGGAGTTGGGATTGCGGCCGCCGCTTGCGGCTGGTGCTCCACGTTTGGACGAGCTGGCACCGGCGCCGCGGTAGGCTCCGGCCGCGGCGGAAGTTGCGCGTGAAGCAGGGCTCTGGTCCTCATCCTCGTAGGAGTAATGGCGGCTGGTGCTGCCTGTTTCGTCGTCGTCGGCATTGGCGCGCCGGCTGCGATAACCGCCATAGGCGCCGCTGTAGCCGCCGGATGTAACGGAATTGCCGTACATGCGCGCGCCATAGTTGCTGCCACTGCCGGCGCCGCTGAGATCTTCCAGCAGGTGCTCGGGAATTTCTTCGAGGAAGCGCGATGCGACGGAAGCATCCGGCATGTCGTTGCCGTAGCGGCGGCGAAAGCGCGCGCGGCTGACGATCAGCGTGTCCATGGCGCGGGTCATGCCGACGTAGCAGAGGCGGCGCTCTTCTTCGAGGCCGGCGGGCTCATTCATCGAACGCGAGCTGGGGAAGAGTCCTTCTTCCATGCCGGAGAGCAGGACCAGGGGGAACTCCAGCCCCTTGGCCGCATGCAGGGTCATGAGTGTGACGCGCGAATCTGCGTTGTACTTGTCGGTGTCCGAGACGAGGGCGGCATGGTCCAGGAATTCGGAGAGGGTTTCGCCGCGCTCCTGGGCGTCCTGCGCGGCGTTGGCCAGTTTCTTGAGGTTTTCAATACGCGAGAACGCTTCG
>CAZZVF010000461.1:0-2091 GCA_964657355.1 uncultured Buchnera sp. | reverse complement strand
CAAGCAGGTGTTGAATTTGCGTCCCGGTGAGACAGCGCGCGTGTGCGTTCCCGTGCCGGAAAACGCCGACCACGTTGCCGTCTTTGGCGAAGGCCGCAAGCTGCTGGTGTTTCCGCTGGAGCAGGTGGCCGAGCTGTCCCGCGGGCTTGGCGTCACGCTGCAGCGCTACAAGGAGGGCGGGCTTGCCGATGCCAAGGCGTTCAGGCTGGCGGACGGCCTCACCTGGCGGCAGGGCGACCGGACCCGCACCGAGACCGATCTGCGCGACTGGCTCGGCGAGCGTGGCCAGGCAGGACGAATGCCGCCGACGGGATTTCCTAAAGGCGGCCGCTTCGAGAAGTAGGCCAAGAAACGAACGCATACGCCGGAGAATACAGGCGGGCTGCCGGAGCAGTCCCGCCTGTTTCTGCCGGCAAGGTTTATTACTTGCCGGCGCGCACGATCGTCGTGTTCACCGTCGCCGTGCAGCCGGCGCCGATCGGCGAGGTCAGCGGGATGGAGATAGTCGTGGTTCCAACGCCGGAACTTGCGTCCGTCACGGTGCTGGTGAAGCTGAAGTTTACCGACTCGGCGGGCGCATTGCCATTGATCGAGTAGATTGCGCAGCTTGCCGTTGCCTTGAAGCCGTCAAGACCTTTCTTGGGAACCGACGGGAAACCGGAGCAGAGCTGCAGCAAGCCGGCGCCGGGCACATAGATTGTGAGGCCCTTGCCGGATCCGGGATAGGTCAGAACGCTGTTGTTCGCGGCACCGGTGGTGAGTCCGACCGCGGAGCAGGTCGCCGCGCCGTTGTTCGAAGCGACCTGGCCGGTGCTCGCGTAAATGCCTGCACTCAGTTTCGGGGCAGCGTTTGCGGTGCCGGCGAACGCCAGGCCCAAGACAGCCGCGCCGATGATAAACTTGCTCATGGAGTTCCTCCTGTTTTCTTCTTCTAGGGACAGGCCGCCTATTACTTATCGATTATTGGCTGCCCTGACGTTTACGATAACGTCCAATACTGCCCGGTCAATCCGCGTTGCAAACATTCACGCATTCGTGACTGCATGTATAGTTAGTCCGAAATTTCAGACACCACGTGCAATGACCGCCGCACCACACCCTGGAGTGACCTCGATCGGCGCCGGTTGCTCTGGCTACGCTACAGCGAGTCAGAGGCATCCCCTTGGTGCCGCCCGGCGTGCATTTCCGAGCACCGAAGCGGAGCGGCCCCTGGGCCGTGAGCATCGGAGCACAGGAAATCCGCGCCGGATGACCGCCTTATTACCCAACGTCAGGGACGCTTCGAGACTGCGCTACGGCGAGTCAGAGGCACCCCTTGGTGCCGCCCGGCGTGCATTTCCGAGCACCGAAGCGGAGCGGCCACTGGGCCGTGAGCATCGGAGCACAGGAAATCCGCGCCGGATGACCGCCGTAGTAGCAGTCTTGAAGCGTCCCTAAGCGGCCATGCGGTGGGGGGCCTGCTCCGGCAACAACCGCACCATGATCGGACGATGATCCGAGCTGGCCCAATCGAGCGCCTTGGAAAACTGGCAGTGCAGGCCGCGCGCATAGCAGCGGTCGAGCCGCAACGGCAGGATGTCGCCACAGACATGGGTCGGTTTGCGCGGGCCGACATCGGAGAAGCCCGGCAGCATGGCAGGGCCCACGAGGTTGTAGTCGCCCAGCACCGCCGCGCGTTCGGGCAGATGCGAGGCGATCCAGCGCAGCTGCCTGCGGTTCAGCACCTGACCGTGCGACAGATGCACGTTGGCGACGGAAAAGGCGCCGAGGTCGATGATCTGACAGACCCGGTCCACGACGGCGCCGGACGGCAGCGACACCACCCGCGGCCGCACACGGGGTGCGGCACTCCAGATGGCGAGGCCATGAATTCGCCCGGGCAGCGGCACGCGCGCATAGAAGCCGCCGATGCGCTCGGGCAGCGCGTCGATCGCCGCCGTCGCCTCCTGCATCAGGAACACGTCCGGGCGCTCCTGCTTGGCAAGGTGCACGACATCGTCGATCGTGGCACCGGTCAGGCGCAGCAGGTTCCAGCTGATGATGGTGGTCATGCCGTGAACTTGGTGCCTGGCAGAAGGTGGGGCAGGGTGC
>CAZZVF010000460.1:0-2103 GCA_964657355.1 uncultured Buchnera sp. | reverse complement strand
GTAGGCCTCGGCGTCACCGCCGGCATCGTCTGGATCACCGAGTACTACACTTCGACCGAGTACCGCCCGGTGCGCAGCATCGCGCAGAGCTCGACCACGGGACACGGCACCAACGTGATCCAGGGCCTCGCCATTTCGATGGAGGCGACCGCCCTGCCCGTGGTGGTGATCTGCATCGGCATCATCCTGGCCTACATCTTCAGCGGCCTGTTCGGCATCGCCATCGCGGCAACCACCATGCTGGCGCTGGCCGGCATGATCGTCGCACTCGATGCGTATGGGCCGGTGACCGACAACGCCGGCGGCATAGCGGAAATGGCTGATCTGCCGCCCGAAGTGCGCAAGACGACCGACGCGCTCGATGCGGTCGGCAACACCACCAAGGCGGTGACCAAGGGCTACGCGATCGCCTCGGCCGGCCTCGCCTCGCTGGTGCTGTTCGCCGCCTACACGCAGGACCTGGCGCACTACTTCCCGGACCTGCATGTCAGTTTCGAGCTGCAGAACCCCTACGTGGTGATCGGCCTCTTCCTCGGCGGCCTGCTGCCCTATCTGTTCGGCGCCATGGGCATGACGGCGGTGGGACGCGCGGCCGGTGCCGTTGTCGTCGAGGTGCGCCGCCAGTTCCGCGAAATCCCAGGCATCATGGAAGGGACCGCAAAGCCTGAATACGGCCGTGCGGTGGACATGCTGACGCGGGCGGCGATTCGCGAAATGATCCTGCCGAGCCTGCTGCCTGTGCTCGCACCTGTCGCCGTGTTCTTCGCCATCGCCGCGATTGCCGGGCGCGCCTCGGCCTTCGCCTCGCTGGGCGCCATGCTGCTCGGCACCATCGTGACCGGCCTGTTCGTCGCCATTTCCATGACCTCGGGCGGTGGCGCATGGGACAACGCCAAGAAGTATATCGAGGAAGGCAATCACGGTGGCAAAGGCTCCGAGGCGCACAAGGCGGCGGTGACCGGCGACACCGTGGGCGATCCCTACAAGGACACCGCCGGCCCGGCGGTGAACCCGATGATCAAGATCACCAACATCGTGGCCCTGCTGCTGCTGGCGATCCTGGCAGCCGCCCGCTAGCGCCTCGCTGGAGCGTCAGTCTGAGAAAGGCCCGGAGCCTCTGCTCCGGGCTTTTCGCATTGGAGGTGCGGCGCGGAGAAACGCGGCTTGCACAAGCCGCTGCCGGCGGTATTCTCGGCCACTGACCGAACCGTTCGGTTCAACCGCCGGAGCGACGACGATGGACGAGAATTCGCATCCCGAGCCCGAGCAGGATGAAAAATCCTCGGGCGAAGCACTTGCCCCGAAGGGTTCGTCCTGGCTGAAAATCGCTGCTGCCATCGTCGTTGCGCTCGCGCTCATCGTCGCTTGCGTCCTCTACTGGCTCGACGCGCGCCACTACGAGAGCACGGACGATGCGTTCGTGGACGGACACGTCTCGCAGATCTCGGCACAGATCAGCGGCCGCGTAATCCGGCTGCTCGTGCAGGACAACCAGGATGTCGAGGCCGGACAGCCTTTGGTGGACATCGATCCGCGCGACACGCAGGTGAAGCTGGACCAGACGCGAGCCCAGCGCGAGCAATACCAGGCGCAGCTCGAGCAGGCGCGCGCGAACCTGCCGGTGCGCAAGGCGGATGCCGGCCAGGCCGACGCGAACGTGCGTGCGGCCGAGGCCGATCTGTTCCAGGCGCAGCGCGATTACGGGCGCTACCAGGCAATCAATCCGCGCGCCATCACCCGGCAGCTGATCGACAATGCGACCGCCGCACAGCGCTCGGCGCAGGCAAAGCTCGAGGCCAGCAAGCAGGCGGCGTCCGGCATGCGGGCACAGGTGGAAGCCGCCAACGCGCAGGTCGCGGCGGCGGCCGCGTCGGTGCGCGTGGCGGATGCCGATGTGGCCAGCGCGGAGCTGCAGGCTTCGTATGCGCATGTGGTGGCGCCGGCTTCCGGCCGGATGACGAAACGCACCGTCGAAGTCGGCAATTACGTGCAGCCTGGCCAGTCGCTGCTCGCCATCGTGCAGCCGGACACCTGGGTGACGGCGAATTTCAAGGAAGCCCAGCTCGCCGACATGCATCCCGGGCAGCATGTGCGCATTTCGCT
>CAZZVF010000459.1:0-2114 GCA_964657355.1 uncultured Buchnera sp. | reverse complement strand
GACATCCCCCTCCATTAGACGCGCGCCTCGAAGAAGTACATAACACCCTCTAGAGAAACTCAACGTTGATACTAACTCGGATCATAACTCCAATACTGCGTTAGATGAGCTTGTCTTCACCGGTGCTGTTGATCCTCGCAACGACAACGCAAGCATCGTTTTAGTCCAATCTCAACATGAGGTGCGCCGGTTCGCAGCCTGTCGAGCAGTGTTCTTAGGGATAAACAATGGTCACTCCCAGCGCCGTATCGTGACTAATGCTGTAACGCGAGATCAGCAGGCAAGTAGGGCGTTTGCAGCGGAGTTACTAGCTCCTGCAGATCACGTGAAATCAAGGGCGAGAGGGCGTCGTCTTGGCTTCGAAGAAATTATGAATATCGCACGCGAGCGGCGGGTCGGCATCGAGGTAGTCAGATTGCAAGCCATCAATCATGGATTGGTAGTTGGCTATTAAGCGGCGGATGCACGCAGCCGCACTCCAGCGCCACCGCCGTTCTCGGCGATTAACTCGGAGCGCCCGTCGTTAGCGAACATCATCAGCCTCAGTCGGCGTTAGCTGCTGGTGGCCTTTCCCCGCCGCATACTCAAGCACGGCTACCTCGATGACGTTGGTGACCGATCGTCGTTCAGCGTCCGCTACCCGCTGAGCTGCAGCCAGCACTGAAGGGCTTTTCACCCTGATACGTGGCGAGGTCCTGGCCCGAGGACGACGCTGCTGGTGCTGGATGGGGCGAGCGCGCTCGGTTTGTGGCGAATCGGCGAATTTACCTGCTGTCTGCTGTCGGTGCTCCGTGGTCTGCGTCGTCGCTGAGGCGCCGCATCCAGTTTTTCATATAGGGGTCCGCGTCTGCCCGCTCCAGTAATGGCGCCGCTTGGCGAAGTAGAACCAAGCCCTGCGTTTTGTCGCCATTCGTCAAAGCAATCGCGGCACGCATTAGATCCAGTTCGCCGCCATAGGTCGCATCCATCATCATTTGAGAGACCCCGGCTGCGTCGATACTGGAGAGCAAGTCCGCTGCCTGTCCTGGCTTCCCTGCAAGGATGAGACAGAAGCCCGCGTTACCGGCGGCGGCTTGGGTCAGAAGATGGCCAATGCCGAACGCCGTCTTGGCGCGCTCGTATGCGTCGCGTGCCGTGACAAGTCCTTCCTCTGCCTTGCCAGCCCGGCATTGCGCGACGGCTGCGTTAGTGAGCGTGCCCAGAGCTGCCCAGCTCTGCGGCCCTTCCTTGAGCGCAGTCGCTCTGTAAATCGACATTTCCACTGCCTGGACCTCGTCATAACGGCCCAGCAGAGCCAGCGCGTCGGCCCGGTGTGCGAGCAAAGTCAGCGTCGCACGGTGGTCCGGGCCAAAGACCGCATTGATGGCCGGATAGAGCTCGTCGAGCTCGGCCAGGCCCTGCTCGGCTTTGTTTTGCGCCAGGTCTAGTTCAGCCAGCTCCAGCTCTGCCTGCAGGGTGTCCGGATGGCGTCGGCCGTTCAATGCAACTTCACTACTCTGTACCTGGACGAGAATCGCCCGGGCAGCCGCCCACTGGCCCAACCGAGTATAGTTGTTCGCGAGTTTCCGGCGGATCGTCAGCCGGCTCGCCTCGTCGAAGATGTCGGGCATCCGGTCTGCTTCCGAGGCCGCAACCAATAAGGCCTTTTCCGCCGACCGGGCATCTCCGGCAACGCGGTCCAACTCCGCCTGGGCGAGTTGGCGCCAGACGGTCGCTTCCGGTTTCCTCTCCGCCAGGCCAGCAATGCGCGGCACTTCCTGCGCGATAAGGTCGCGGGCTCGGGGCAGCGAGCCGGGCTGGCCCGATGCGATTTCCATCCTGGCCAATTGGAACCGGGCAATGGCGGCAGCGGCCGCATCCGGTACGCGATCGAAGGAAGCGGCGGCGTGGCCATAGGCACGCCTTGCAGCGTCGTAAGCACTGCGACTGTCGTAGGCATGCGCCAGCGACAGGTAGATGGCACCCGCTTCCGCCGGCTCGCGGGCAAGCCGGCGATCGATCTGTCCCTCACCTTCTCCGCCCGTTACGCGTTGGAGCAGGACTACGACTTCGGGTACGTCACGGTGTCCACCGACGGCGGCAAGACGTTCACGCCGGTGGCCGGCGACCGCACG
>CAZZVF010000458.1:0-2121 GCA_964657355.1 uncultured Buchnera sp. | reverse complement strand
GGACGATCCGGATTGAAGGTCCGCATCTGGTCGTCCGGCACCGGATTGAACAGCGAGTAGTGGCTCTTGTCCGGAGCAGGTGTCTGCGCATGCGCATTGGCACACAGGGCAGCCAGAACGAGCAGCGAAACGCCGGCGGCGTGCGTGACCTTGCCCCGCGTAGTTTCACCCTCCTGCGGCTCCAGCCTGTAAGGTCTGGTCAGAGCCCAGATATGTGCGGGGATCATCGAACGCATCCGCTTCGGATGCTCGCGCCGTAGATGCAACACCGTCTCGACCGCCTTCATTTCGACCCGTGCCCTGGCAAACTCCAAACCGCGGGGACCGACACGCGGCATCAGCCATCCCATCAAGGGCCGCAGCCAGTTCGGCATGCCGCGCGTCGGCAGACCGCCAGCCGCACGCTCGACGTTCTTCATGAAGCCGGCAACAGGCCCGGCCCGCTTGCCGGCATCCACATCGGGCAGGATCCGCAACTCGTCGCCGAGCAGGTCGAGCAGCTCCATGCCTCGATCGTTGCGCGCAATCACCCATTGCTCGCCATGGCCGCCCATGTAGCCGACCGTGATGTCGGCCAGCACGTTGGTGTAATCCACGCAGGTGCGGCAGGTGAGGGGGAAGAAATCCGCAGGCAGTTTCGACAACGGGAGCAGCAGGAACGGGATCGCCTTCGTACGCCCGTCGGCAAACCGCAACTCCACATGATAATCGGTGCGGAATTCGAGATAAATGATGCTCGCAGGATCGTCCGACAGCAGCGACAGGAATTCGTGGAACCGCTCGGTGGTGGTGTTGTCGCTGCACGGCGTGCCGATAACGGTGATCCGCTCGAAGCCCAGCTCCTGCTCGAGCGCCCGCAACGCATAGACCTGGCAGGGAATACCGATGATCGCGAGCCGCTTGTAGCCACGCTCGCGCGCCGGCTCGAGCAGCGACAATAACGGCGCATAGCCCATCCGCATGCCGCGGCACTGCGCCATGGCGGACGCCTCGGTGACCAGCACGGGGCGCGGCCGCCAACGATCGTCGGGATCGGCCGCCATTGCCAGCACGGCATCGACCGCGCCAGTCTCGAGCAACTTCTCCGCGATCCGCGTGGTAATGCCGCTCCATTGCGCACCCTCTGCGGGTGGCTTCAGCGACGCGCGCACCATGCGCCGCACCGGTCCGAAGAACAGCTCGTCGCCAAGGGCGGGATTGCGCGCGCGGCCATGCACACGCGCTTCTGACGCTGCATAATCGGGCGCGATGAACTGGCACGCCGAGCCGCATCGCTGCGGGTTCTCCATGCGCGACACGCCGCAATCGGTGCACAGGCCGCGCGGTGCGGCAGGACCGGGCGTGGGTGCCGAAATGCCCCGCCCAGCGTCGTCGCTAGTTTGCACGTCCATCAGGCGGCGAAAGCCATGGTTGTCAAAGCCCCAAAAATGCCGCCACCACCTCGCACCACTCCGGCGTGCAGATCAATCACCGTGGTATGCCCGACAGGCTGGCGGCCATCTGCTCCCAGCTTAGCGCCGCGTCGTTCCACGAGGCACCGGCGCGCGTCTCCAGCCCGCGCCGGTGCAACCGCGCCCACAGCGCGTCGTCCTGCAACACCGAGGTGGTGGCCTGGGCAAAGCGCTCCCAGTCGCGGCAGACGAACCCGTCCGCACCGTCGCGCACACGCTCCTTGAGCGAGCCTGTGCCGAGCGTCACCACAGGCACACCGAGCGCCACGGCCTCCGCCGCCGCCATGCAGAACGTTTCGGACCGGTGCCCCGGAACCAGCACCACGCGCGCTCCAAGCAGCGTCTCCAGGACGCGCGCATTGCCGATCCGGCCACGCACCGCGATGCCGGGACACCCCTCCGCCAGGGCGCCATACCGCGCCACATCGTCGTCGGCCACGAACGCCGACAGCCTCGCGCCAGGTACCGCCGGCTGAATACGGTCGCGCCAAAGCCCGATCACCTCGGCCAGGCCGCGATACGCCTGGCTGGTGAATACCGCATGTGGCGGCGGCACGGTGCCGCCGACCGGTGCGGGCTCGTCGGCGACGGTGTCCGGCGCGGCCGGCAGGAGTGCGCGCAGGGTGGTGTGGATCTCGCCGAGCAGCTCGCCCAGCGTGTGGCAGGCGGC
>CAZZVF010000457.1:0-2130 GCA_964657355.1 uncultured Buchnera sp. | reverse complement strand
TCAGCGAGCGCGATTTCGCACCGCTGCCGCAGCGCCTGGCGAGCGTCGTTGCGCGCGAGACGCTGGTCCCGGCGATGTTGCGGCAGGCGCAACGCAATCTCGTCGCCATGCCGCAGGTGTTCATCGATGTGGCGCTCGAGAATCTCGATGGTGCGAACGGCTTCTTCGGCAAGGACGTACCGGCGGCGTTCGACGGCATTACCGACGCGAATGCGAAACAACAGCTTGCCGCATCGACCAGGGCGACACTCGATGCGGTGGCCGCGTTCAAGGCGTATCTGGTTGCCGAGAAGCCCAGGGCGCATGCGAGTTTCGTGCTTGGGCGCGAGACGTTCCAGCATCTGCTCGCCACCGATCTGGTGAACGTGCCGGTGGAGCGCGTGCTTGCGGCGGGACGTGCGCAGCTTGAACGCGACCACGCGGATTTCCTCGCCGTACAGAAACAGGTCGATCCGCAGGACCCCGCCCGCGCGCTGGATGTCATCGAACGCGACCATCCGGACGGCGCCGCCCTGGTCGGCACGGCGCGGGCGCAATTATCCGCGTTGCGCGACTTCATCGACCAGCATCACATCGTAACCCTGCCGTCGCGCCTGATGCCGACGGTGGCCGAAACACCGCCTTTCGCCCGCGCGCTGATCTTCGGCGAGGAGGACCAGCCGGGCCCGCTGGAGACGCATGCGACGCAGGCCTATTATTTCATCACCCCGGCCGACAGCACCCAATCGGCTGCGGACCAGGACAAGTATCTTTCCTATTTCAACCGTTCTCTGCTACTGAATTTGTCGGTGCACGAGGCGCTGCCCGGCCACTTCACGCAATTCCTGTTCTCCATCGCGCATCCCGAATGGTCGCTCGTGCGCAAGGCGGCGCAATCCTACACGGCGACGGAAGGCTGGGCGCATTACACCGAGCAGATGATGGTGGATGAGGGTCTCACCAGGGACGATGCCAGCCACGGCACGCGGCTGCATCTGGCGCAGCTGCAGGATGCGCTGTTGCGCGACTGCCGGCTGGTTGCGTCCATCAGCATGCATACGGGCGGCATGTCGCTGGCCGATGCGACAAAGATGATGGGCGAGGAATGTTTCCAGCCTGCGAGCGTCGCCTACAAGGAGGCCCGCCGCGGCACGTCCGATCCCGGCTATTTCTCCTACACCCTCGGCAAGCTTGAAATCCTCAAGTTGCGTGAGGATGTCGAGAAGAAAGAAGGCAAGGATTTTTCTCTCGCGCATTTCCACGACCGCTTCCTCGGCGCAGGACTGATCCCGATCGCCGTCATCCGGCGCGAGATCATGGGCGAGGACGGGCCCGTTCTGTAATCCACCTGTGACGCGGCACAGGGCGACAGCCCGCTTCGCGAACGTCCGCAGCCGTGGCCGCACGCAAGAGCAACCACACCCCCGCGCTTTCGACAGCGCCACCTCGGTGCTATAGCCGCGCCGCCCATGAATGACCTCTCCGCCCCGAACCCGGCGCTGCTGCCGGCTGGCCTGCGCGACCTGCTTCCGCCCGATGCGGAAACGGAAGCAGCTTCGGTCGAGGCCGTCATGGCGGTGTTCGCGGCACACGGCTATGCGCGGGTCAAGCCGCCGCTGCTCGAGTTCGAGGACAGCCTGCTCGGCGGCTCCGGTGCGGCGCTGGCCGACCAGAGCTTTCGCATCATGGATCCGGACAGCCACCGCATGATGGCGCTGCGGGCCGACATCACCCCGCAGGTCGCCCGCATCGCGTCGACGCGGCTGGCCGGCAGCCCGCGGCCGCTGCGGCTGTCCTATGCCGGCCAGTGCATCCGCGTGCGCGGGCAGCGCGACACCGACCGGCAGGTGCCGCAGGCCGGCATCGAGCTGATCGGGGCGGACAGTGCGGCCGCGGATGCCGAGGTGATCCTGGTCGGCGCCGAGGCACTGCTCGGGCTCGGCCTGTCGCGGCTCAGCTTCGATCTCACCTTGCCCACCCTCGCCCCCGCTCTGCTCGACGAGGCGGGTTTCACCGGCGAACGGCGCCAGAGGCTGGCGCGCGCACTCGATCGCAAGGATGCAGCTGCCGTGGCCGAACATGGCGGCACGATGGCCGGCGTGCTCGGCGACCTGCTGCTCGCCGCCGGCCCCGCCGCCCTGGCGCTGGCAG
>CAZZVF010000456.1:542-2144 GCA_964657355.1 uncultured Buchnera sp. | reverse complement strand
GTCCTCACCAGCATCCTCTTCGCCATGCTCCACGCCCAGCAGATCGGCTTCGCTCCACTGTTTTCCGACGAACAGCAGACCGAACGGCGCACCGGAGAGGTATCGCCCCGCAGGCACGGTCACGGCGGGCAAGCCGGCGATGTTGATCTCGCCCACCGTGGTCTCCTGAATGGTCTGCCCCGCGTTGATTGCGGGCAATTCCTCCCGCATCTGCGGAAACACCAGGCCGTCGAGCTTTTCCCGCTCGAACACCTCGTCGACGAGATGCAGGTAGCGCTCCTTGAGCTTGATGAAGTCCGACAGGTCGGGCGGCGCCGTCGGCGTTCGGAGGCAGGCCACGAACTGAGGCAGGTTGAGCATGTAGCCGAGCAGGCCGTCGGGTCTGAAAGGGGAAGCGCTGGACGTCGCTTCGGCCAACTCGGCAAAGGTCTTGATCGCCGCGTTCGGGCCCAGGCGTTGCAGGTAGTGGTGAAGGTCGTAGGGCAACGACTCCAGGCCGCGTGCGTCGAAGTTGGCCAGCGGCGGCGTCGGCTTTCTCAAGGCCGCGAACCCGGAACCCTTGAATGGATCTTCGACCAGTACCGCACCCTGCGACCTCAATTCCTCGATCGCGCGGTCGTATAGCGCCTTGGCCTCGGCCGACAGCGGCTGATCTCGCCAACCGGGACCGTAGAGTCCGAGGCGGACGCCTTTCAGCGCCTCCTTGTGCAGCTTGGACGCATACCCCTGCGGCGGCGCCTTGCCGACGCCGGCAAGGGTCTTCGGATCCTCGGCCGTATAGCCTGCCAGGACATCGAGACACAGTGCCGCATCGCGCACGCACCGCGCAATCGGCCCCACGACATCGCGGTTGGCGGACAACGGCACGACGCCGGCGTTGGGCACCAGTCCGATGGTCGGCTTGATGCCCACCAGGTCCTGTGCGGAAGCGGGGTTCTGGATCGAGCCGCCGGTCTCTTCCGCCAGGCCGAGGACCGCCATGCTCGCCGCCACGGCCGCGGCCGTTCCCGCGCTGCTGCCGCCCGGGACCCTGTCCGGCATCACGACGTTGAGCGTGGGCCCTGCCCAGCTGTCGTCGGCGTGGGTTCCGGTGTGGCTCAGCACCGGCACGTTCGTCTTGCCGAGAAGGATGGCCCCGGCTGCGCGCATGCGGGCGACCACCGGGGAGTCGGTCGCCGGCATCAGGTCGACGCCGCCGGTCTTGCTGTAGAGCAACGACCAGCCGGCGGTGGTCGGGAAGCCGACCATGTCCATGGGATCCTTGATCACCACCGGGACGCCAGCCAGCGGCCCGAGCGATTCGCCCGCCCGGCGGCGGGCGTCGAGGGCACGCGCGTCGGCCAGGGCCGCCTCGTTGCGGAAGATGACCGCGTTGTAGCGGCCGTCGAACGTGTCCATATGACGAAAGCAGGCTTGCGCAAGGCTTTCCGCGGTAAACGTGCCGAGTCGGAAGCCCTCCTGCACCTTCTCGACCGTCAGGTCCGCAAGGTCGATCGATGATGCGGCGTCGGTCGGGGCCGGCGCCTCGTCTTTCGGGTTCACGGGGTTCATGACAAGACCTCCTGTTTGAAACAAGGCGCTCGGGTGGGCGGGTGGCGCTCC
>CAZZVF010000456.1:0-532 GCA_964657355.1 uncultured Buchnera sp. | reverse complement strand
CGGAGCGCCCTGGGAATTGAGCGCGTGCGGCCCCGTGCGGGCCGAGGCGCGTCAGACCAGGTAGTTCTTGGTAATGGCAGCGCCGACGGTGTATTTCGGGTCGACGAAGTTGCCGAGCCGCACCCGGCCGCACTGGCTGAGCATCATGTAGGCGTCCCACTTGTCGTAGCCATACTCGGCCGCCATCCAAAGCACCAGCTCCTTGTAGGCGATGCGGGTGGCGTCTTCGAGCGGCCGGGCGCTGCCGATCGCCATGATGACTTCGGCGTTCTCGAGACGCGGCCAGTCGATCTTCCAGCCCTTGATGAGATCGACCCGGATGGTGGTCGTGGTCGCGTACTCGACGGCCACGCCGCACACTTCGCCGTCGCCCTGGCAGGCATGGGCATCGCCGATGAAGACCCGGCCGCCGGGGGAGCGGACCGGCAGGTAGGTGATGCTGTCCGGCCCCATGTCGGGCAGGTCCATGTTGCCGCCGTGGTTGTCCGGCGTCAGCGAATTGATCGAATCGATCTCGGGTGAACAGCTGAGG
>CAZZVF010000455.1:518-2147 GCA_964657355.1 uncultured Buchnera sp. | reverse complement strand
GCGTGGGGACACCCGCACATTTGTCGTGCTGCAGGAATGGCCGTTCAGGCGGCTCGGACGAGTTCTCCGTGGCGCTGGAGTCCGGGTAGGCACAGCGGGAGAAGGTGTGCCGCCACGCTTGCCGGCGTCGGCAGGGTGCGCGGATCTTCACCCGGAAACGCCAGTGCTCGCATCCGGGTGGCGGTGCGGCCGGGATCGAACAGGTTGATCCGCAGGTTTGTCTTCTCGCTCTCGTCGGCCCAGGTCAGGACGAGGTTTTCCATGCCGGCTTTGGTGGCGCCGTAGGCTCCCCAGAACGATCGTGGATTGCGCGCGACGCTGCTGGTCACGAACACGGCGCGGCCGGCGTCGGAGGTCACCAGCAAGGGCGCGCAGGTGCGGATCAGCCGCCAGGTTGCGGTCAGGTTCACCGCCAGGCAGTCGCTGAAATCCTTCTCGGTAATGTGGCCGGCGGGGGTCAGCTGCCCAAGAGCGCCGGCGTTGTGAACCAGGATGTCCAGCCGCCCGAAGCGCTGGTGCAGGGTCGGGCCGACGGCGTCGATCGCCGGGCCGGCCTTGAGGTCGAGGGGCAGCAGGGTCGCGGCACCCCCTGCGCCCCTGACAAGATCGTCTGTCTCCTCCAGGCCGCCCTGCGTGCGGGCGATCAGCACGACATGCGCGCCTTCGGATGCGAGTGCGACGGCAGCGGCTCGGCCGATACCCCGGCTCGCCCCTGTCACCAGGGCTATCCGGCCTTTGAGTGCCTCAGCCATGGATCAGGACATTGCCAGGCTAAGTTGGCGGCTGGTGCGTTCTTCCATGTCGGGGAGTGCCACCGGGTAGTCGCCGGTAAAGCAGGCGTCGCAAAAATGCGGCGCGCTGGCGTCGCGTCCCTGACGGCCCAATGCGCGATACAGGCCCCCGATCGAGATGAAGGCCAGGCTGTCGGCGCCGATCAGGGCTGCCATTTCCTCCACGCTGTGGCGGGCGGCGAGCAGCTTGCTGCGCTCCGGCGTGTCGATGCCGTAGAAGCAGGAATGCGTGGTCGGCGGCGATGAAATTCGCATGTGCACCTCGGTGGCGCCTGCTGCACGCACCATTTCGACGATCTTTCGGCTAGTCGTGCCGCGCACGATCGAGTCGTCGACGAGGATAACACGGCGACCGGCCAGCATCGCCTTGTTAGCGGAGTGCTTCAGCTTCACGCCAAGATTGCGGATGTGGTCGGTCGGCTCGATGAAGGTGCGGCCGACATAATGATTGCGAATGATGCCGAGCTCGAACGGCACGCCGCTTTCGGCCGAGTAGCCCATGGCGGCCGGCACGCCGGAATCGGGCACGGGCACCACGACATCCGCGTCCACATGGCTTTCACGGGCGAGTTCGGCACCGATCAGCTTGCGGGCGCTATAGACTGCAGTGCCCTCCATGACGGAATCGGGCCGCGCGAAGTAGATGTATTCGAACACGCAGAAGCGCGCCTTCTGCGTCCCGAACGGGCGGATGCTGCGGACACCCTGGTCATTGATGACGACGATCTCGCCGGGCTCCACGTCGCGCACGAACTCGGCGCCGACGATGTCAAGGGCGCAGGTCTCCGAGGCCAGCACCCAGCCGCCTTCGCCGGTGGACGGCCCCACCCGGCCCAGA
>CAZZVF010000455.1:0-508 GCA_964657355.1 uncultured Buchnera sp. | reverse complement strand
AATAAGCGGCCGCACGCCGAGCGGATCGCGGACCCCGATCAGCGCCTCGTTCGACAGGGCGACCAGCGAGTAGGCGCCCACCACCTGTTTCAGCGCGTCGATCAGGCGATCGACGACGGTGGAATAGAGGCTGATGGCAATGAGATGGACGAACACCTCGCTGTCGGTGCTCGACTGAAACAGGCAGCCGCGTCGAACCAGGGACCGGCGCAACGAGGCGGCATTGGTGAGATTTCCGTTATGGCCGACCGCAAACCCGCCGAACTCGAAATCCGCATAGAGCGGCTGCACGTTGCGCAACACCGTCTCGCCGGTGGTGGCATAGCGGTTATGGCCGATGGCGCTGCGGCCGGGCAGGGCGGCGATCACCCGCGCATCGCCGAAATTGTCGCCGACCAAGCCAAGGCCGCGCTGCTGGTGGAAGCGCTGCCCGTCATAGCTGACGATGCCGGTCGCTTCCTGTCCGCGGTGTTGCAAGGCATGCAGGCCGAGTGCCGTCAGCGCGGCC
>CAZZVF010000454.1:0-2153 GCA_964657355.1 uncultured Buchnera sp. | reverse complement strand
GAACGCGCATCATGCCGGATCAATGCCTTATCTGGTCGGCAACGGCGCCGACATCAACGGACAGGCGAGCCGCCCCGCCAGGGTGGCGCCGGTCACTCTGGAACGGGCTACCTTCCGACTCAGCCGGCCCGGACCATGCCGAATAAACCCCCGGCTCGCTCGACCCGGGCTTGCGCTTCAAGGCGGTACACAGCTTACTTGGCCCTCAAGTTCCAGGAGGCCGTGATGCACAAGATCCTGCTGCTGGCTGCCGCAACCCTCGCCATTCCGGTGGCCGGCGTCGCGCTCGCCCAAACCGCCCCCACCACAACGTCCACGCACCACACCCACAAATCCCACAAGACGACGACCGGTGAAAAGCCGATCGACAAGGGCCCGAACACACCCGACGCAAATGCCGCCTACCAAGGCGGCGGCGTCGTCCTGCAAGGCGCCCCCGGTGCACCCGCGCCCACGCCACAGGCAACGCCACCAGGCCAGACTCCGGCAGCTACTGTTCCGCATTAGGGCAAAGGAAAACTCTTTCGACCAAACGACACGCTTCCGGATAGAACCGCGACAGGACTCAAAAAGTCTTTTGCTTCTTTTCTCCAGAAAAGAAGGCCTTTCTTTAACCTTGCCTGTCTAACCACGTCGTAACCCCACGACTCGCCCGCCGAATGCTACGGCCCAGCCCGTGCCCGAGTATCCCCCAGACACGCGCCCGCTCGACCCGGCAAAAGCCCCCGAGGACGCGGCCGAAGCCAGCCTGCGGCCGCAAACCCTGCGCGAGTTCGTCGGCCAGCAAGCCAGCCGCGAAAACCTGTCCGTCTTCATCGAAGCCGCCCGCACCCGCGCCGAGGCGCTCGACCACGTCCTCCTCCACGGCCCCCCCGGTCTCGGCAAAACCACGCTGGCGCAGATCGTCGCCCGCGAACTCGGCGTCGGCTTCCGCGCCACCTCCGGCCCGGTGATCCAGCGGGCAGGGGACCTCGCCGCCATCCTCACCAACCTGCAGCCGCGCGACGTCCTGTTCATCGACGAAATCCACCGCTTGCAGCCCGCCATAGAGGAGGTGCTCTACCCCGCGATGGAGGATTTCCAGCTCGACCTCATCATCGGCGAAGGCCCCGGCGCGCGCAGCGTCCGCATCGACCTGCAACCCTTCACCCTGGTCGGCGCCACCACCCGCGCCGGCCTGCTCGCCACCCCGCTGCGCGACCGCTTCGGCATTCCTTTACGGCTCATCTTCTACACCCCGGACGAACTGACCCTGATCGTCTCGCGCGGCGCCGAAAAGCTCGGCCTGTCGCTGACCGCCGACGGTGCCCGGGAAATCGCCCGCCGGTCCCGCGGAACGCCCCGCATTGCCGGGCGCCTGCTGCGCCGGGTGCGCGACTTCGCCCTCGTGCAGGGCCAGACCCGCGTCGACCGCGCCATCGCCGACGCCGCGCTGCTGCGCCTGGAAGTCGACGCGCTCGGCCTCGACGCGATGGACCGCCGCTACCTCCGCCGCATGGCCGAACACCACAATGGCGGCCCGGTCGGCGTCGAAACCCTGGCGGCGGCGCTGGCCGAAGCGCGCGACACGCTGGAGGACGTGGTGGAGCCCTACCTCATCCAGGAGGGCCTCATGCTGCGGACAAGCCGCGGCCGCATGCTCGGCGAACCCGGCTGGCGCCATCTCGGCCTGCGTCCACCCCCGCTTATCTCCGGCCAGCCCGACCTGCTGGACCAGCAGCCTTTATGACCATCTCGGGCAACACCCACGAGCATTCGGTCCGCATCTATTTCGGCGACACCGATGCCGGCGGCGTCGTCTACCACGCGCGCTACCTCGAGCTCGCCGAACGCGCCCGTACCGAAACCCTGCGCGAGGCCGGTTATCCGCACGACGAGATGATGGCCGAACATGGCTGCATGTTCATGGTGAGGCGCGTCAATGTGCGCTATCTGGCGCCCGCCCGCCTGGACGACCTGCTCCGCGTGGTCACCACCCGGCTGGCCGAGACGGGCGCGACCATCACGCTGAGCCAGGTTTTCCAACGCGACGTGGAGGAACTTGCCCGGCTCGAAGTCGAACTGGTCTGTGTGTCCACGTCGAGCCATAAACCCGCCCGCATTCCGGCCCGATGGCGCCGGATTCTGACCGCCTGATGACGACCACCCCGCCT
>CAZZVF010000453.1:0-2172 GCA_964657355.1 uncultured Buchnera sp. | reverse complement strand
TGTCCCGTGCGCTGAATGTGCAGCCGTGCCGGTTGGCTGTTGCGTGGCAGGTGGCGACGCCTTTCGCCACCATGGCATGCCGCGAGCCGCCGGGCAGCATCGATCCGTGTAGCGATGCGCCATGCGACAGGGCGACGATCGGCCTCACGGCAGCGCCGGGAGCGCCTCCGCGGAGGGCATACCGGACCATCCGGCCGCCGCGGCCATGGCGGACGGGGCTCCGAAAGGAGGCAAGGTGTATCGACGGCTGCAGGGTTGCCGCCTCGGCCGAGCCGATCAGCGCAGGCATGCGGAAGCGTGCCGGCGCATGCGGGGTCACCGGCACGCCGAGCTGAGTGAAGCCGTCGTCGAGCAGGCTCGCCATGTGCAGGTCGCGCTCACCGTTGGATCGCGCGCCCATGACGACGCCGATGAGCCGGACGTCGCCACGCAGCGCCGAGGTCACCAGGTTATGGCCGGCGGCCTGCGTGTAGCCGGTCTTCAGCCCGTCCGCGCCTTGGTAGGCCTGCAGCATGCGGTCGTGATTGGGGATCTCGCGGCCGTGGAAGTAGAAGCTGGGCTCGCTGAAATAGTGGTAGAAATTCGGGAAATCGAGGACCAGGTGGTGCGCCAGCAAGGCGAGGTCGCGGGCCGTGGTCGTCTGTTCCGGATTGGGCAGGCCGGACGCATTGCGAAAGGTGCTCGAGGTCATGCCGAGGCCGCGGGCGCGCAACGTCATCATCTGGGCGAAGCGGTCCTCGTCGCCGCCTAGCAGTTCGCCGAGGGCGCACGCCGCGTCGTTGGCGGATTTGGTCACGATGCCGAGGATGGCGTCGCTCACGGTGAAATAGGTGCCGGGCAGCAGGCCGAGCTTTGACGGCTCCATCGAGGCGGCGTGGCCGGACACCGGAACGGTCTGGCCGAGCGCGATCTTGTGGTCGCGCAGGGCCTCGAACGCCATATAGAGAGTCATGAGCTTGGTGAGGCTGGCGGGATAGCGCAGCTCGTCCGCGTTGACCGCCTCCATCACCTTGCCGGAGCCGTTATCGACCACGATGGAGCTGTAGCGGGCCGAACCGATCTGCGCCGATGCGCTGCCGGTGACGGCGAGGCCCAGCAGGGCCGCCGGAATGCCGAATTTCGCGGCGTGACTCAGGCAGCGACCCCGCTTGCGCCAATGCTCCTTTACCTGGCGCAGAACAGCATGCATCCGACGATAGCCCTCAGGTGACCGATTGAACTTAGCGGTGGAAATTCGCGCTTGTCCAGCAAGATAGCGACCGAAGACGTTAACGCATCGTAAGTACGCCGGCCAACCGCACGATGCGGCGGCGGCGTCCAAGACGAAAGCTGCCGGCGACATTTGGCCTACCTGAAGACTGACCGCGCGAGCATTGTGCAATGCACAATCTTCGTTGACTCCCGAAATGGGTGCGCCTATTAGCATGTTGCACCGCACAATACGCTGTGCCCAACAAAGCTTGACTGGTTCGCCGCCTTTGGAACCGTCATGGACCTGAAGGACGAGAAGATGATCAACAAGCCGAAAACCATCGATTCGATCGCCGCCGACGTCAAGAAGATCGAGGCGCCAGCTTTCGAGAAGACTGTCGACAGCCTCAAGCAGGGTGCCGCGACCGCGACGGCCGGCATCGAGCAGGCCCAGGTCAAGATGAAGGAAAGCGTCGAGCGGGCGATGAAGACCGCCGAGCAAGTCGCTCATTTCAGCCAGGGCAATGTCGAAGCCATGATCAAGTCCGGCCAGATCTGGGCAACGGGCTTCCAGGACCTGTCGAAGCTGATGGCCGAACACGCCAAGGCTTCCTACGAGGAGAGCGTCGCTGCGTTCCGCGCCATGACTTCGGTGAAGTCGGTCAAGGAAGCTGTGGACATGCAGAATTCGTTCGCCCGCACCGCGATCGAGAAGGCCGTCGCCGAGGGCGGCAAGCTGACCGAGCATTCGATGAAGCTGGCCGAGCAGGCTTTCGCTCCGCTGACCGCACGGGTGAACGTCGCCGTCGAGACGTTCTCCGCGCACGGCTGAGCTTCCGGGGTTATTCCCCGAGAGGTGGCGAAACGAGGCCCGGGAGCGATCCCGGGCCTTTTTCGTCGGGGTGCGCCGGGGTGGGGCAAAGTTGCGCCTGGCGAACCCGGGCGCTTGCAGCGCGATTCCGGGCCCCTTCCCCAGCGGCG
>CAZZVF010000452.1:0-2172 GCA_964657355.1 uncultured Buchnera sp. | reverse complement strand
GTCTACCCCGTGGCTGCGCAATCTCACCCTGAGCGGTATACAGCCCCAACCTGCCGTTGTGACGCTCTCGCCTTCCACCATGCTCTCGGCCCGGTACCAGGCTGCTCTCGCCAACAACTACGACCTCCAATTCCCTGGCCGTGAGTTGATGATCCGCTGCATTGACGAGGTCTATCTGCACGCCTTCCACACGACTCCCGTCGGCGTGCTCGTCGGCCCCCATCTCTCGCTCATCGAACCCGCTTATCTTGAGGAGTATTGCCTACAGCGTCCACCGAAGGACGAACTTCGGCCCCTGGTGGAAGACCTGCGACGGATGCAGGATTTTTGCGACACCCGCCACATCGCTTTCGCATTGGTAATCACACCGAACAAAGCGGCCATTTACCCGGAGAATATGCCTGCCGGATGGATGAGCCGCTACAAACTCGGCCCCCGCTACTACGACACGCTCTTGCCATTGCTACAGGAGAAAGGCGTCCGCTACGTGGACGGCCACCGCATCGCCGCCGAATTGAAATCGACCGCTCCGGTATCCGTCTTCCCGCTGGGCGGCGTTCACTGGAGCGACCTGACGGCCCTCGCCACGGTCAACGCGTTGTTGGAAACCCTTGCCCGCCAAGGGCTGGGTGTGCAAACGATCCGGGATTACCAGACTAAGATTTCCCACGACCCAACAGGGCAGGACAGCGACATGGCTAACTTGACCAACACCATGTTTCCTCTGCGTTACCCGGTTGCCAATGTCACCGTGCAGCCGGTGGCTTCATCGAACACCTATCGTCCCAACATGGTCCTGATTGGTGGCAGCTTTACCTGGAAGATGCTCGACCTGCTCGACGCCTCCCGGCAGTTCTCGGAAATGGAGTTCTACTTTTACTATAAAAATTCCAAGAATTGCAAAGTGGATGGCGAACTGCACCAGATCGCGGCACCCACGCCGCCGATCAATTTTGGTACGGACATTTTCGCCGCCGATTCGCTCGTGCTGGAGATCAACGAACAGTCTTTGCACACCACGGACCATCTCACGGTTTTTTTACACGATGCGCTTGCCGCCCTGCCTGACCCAAATACGGACAAAGCCCCTTTTCACTACGAGAGCCGGATGCAATACCAATGGGGCGACACCCTCTCATTCGTGGCTGGCCACAACCCGATTGATATTGCGATCACGAAAGGATTCACTACCCCCAACAATATTGGATCGTATACGTTGGGTTCGGTAGCTTCACTGCACTTCATAGCACCGGCACCCACGGAGGATATGGTGCTGGAAATAAACGCGGGCGCGTTCCTTGTGAATAAACGCTTGCCCGAGCAGCGGGTAAATGTTTACGCCAACGGCCACGCCGTGGGAGAATGGGTATGGAATAAAGTGACGCCCTCGCGCCGTGAACTGGTGATCCCAAAAGACTTCCTGAGCGGAGGCGACGTGTTGCTCGAATTCAAGATCGCCCGGCCAGGTTCGCCCGCCGAATTTGGGTTGGGCATCGATTCGCGCAAGTTTGGGATCTATGTTTCCAGTCTCCGACTGCACGTGGCGGGAAAATAGGTGGCGCTTCTGGTGCGGGAGCGTCGCTGAAGGGTGCGTACTTGTATCTTGCGGCCGCACGTTGTTATCGAGCATCCCCGGAGGAGAGCCCGCCGCTTGGCGGCTTCGTGACCAAGGTAGGGACTCGCTCTCCGAGCGATCCGAGTTCTCCTCTTTCGGCACTCTACAAAGTTGCCAACGCTCTCCAGACAAAATGGGACCGGCTCGGAGAGCCATCCCTACCTTGTTGTCACAAAGCCGCTATGCGGCGGACGCGTCTAACGGCCACCGGCACCAAGAGGCGCTCCTGTTTCCGTGGCAGGGTTAGTGCCTACCGTTCCACCACTTAACCCGGAACTGCCTGGAGAAGTTGCCGGAGAATTAAGAGTGCCCGCGTCCGGGTCATTCAACGCTCCGCGAGGACCGTCCGCGTCGATGGTCGGACCACTCTGGGAGGCGCAGCCCGTCAGAAAGATCGCGCAGGCAGCCAATAGCAAGAGAGGTCTCATGTCCTGGAATCGTGCATCTACTCATTGCTGGCTGGAAAATACAGCGCGAAAAATGCAGTTGCCACCAAGCAGTTGGCGTTCTGATCTTCATCTTAGCGAGAAGCATACGCGACAACAGCAAACAGGTTA
>CAZZVF010000451.1:0-2190 GCA_964657355.1 uncultured Buchnera sp. | reverse complement strand
TCCTGCGGCCAGCCGGAAAGCCGTCTGTTCAACGTGCAGTGGCCGGTTGGAGGGCGCCCCGTCGGTGACGCGGATGTGCGCCGGATCATCACCGAGGGCCGCTCGCGCGCGGTGACCGAGGGCCGGGAGACCATCCACTCGCTGCCCGTCAGTTTCAGCGTCGACGAGACGACGGGTGTCGCGGATCCGCGCGGCCATCATTGCGACCAGCTATCGGCCAGGCTGCATGTGGTGGACGCGCTTTCCATGGCGCTGCGCAATCTCGGCGCCGCGGTCACCCGCTGCGACCTGGAAATCAGCGAGGTTGTGTCGGCACCTTTTGCATCCGGGCTGTCTTGCCTGGTGGATGACGAGCGCGAACTCGGCGCCACCATGGTCGACATGGGCGGCGGCACGACGAGCCTCGCCGTGTTTGGCGAGGGGCAGCTGCTGCACACCGCCCAGGTGCCGGTCGGTGGGCAGCATGTGACGCGCGACATCGCCGGCGTGCTATCGACGCCGATCGACAACGCCGAGCGCCTCAAGACGTTGTACGGCAGCGCCCATTCGAGCCCGGACGACGAGCGTGAGATCCTCGCCGTGCAGCTGATCGGCGAGGAGGACCATCAGTTCGCCAAGATCCCGCGCAGCATGGTTGTCGGAATCATCAAGCCAAGGCTGGAAGAAACCTTCGAAATGGTGCGCGACCGGCTGGACGGCGCGGGGCTCGGGCGCGCCGCCGGCAGCCGCGTTGTTCTCGCGGGCGGCGCCAGCCAGCTTGTCGGCGCGCGCGACCTGGCGGCGCGCATCCTGAACCGCCCGGTGCGGCTCGGCCGGCCGGCATCCATCAGGGGCCTTGCCGAAGCTGCGACAGGGCCCGCCTTCGCGACCGCTTCGGGCCTCCTTTTCTGGGCGGCCGGAGAGGGCCGTTCGCTTCACGATATCGATTTGGACGCCGATCGGCCAACTGGGCTGTTGCGCCGAATCGTCGACTTCCTGCGTGACCGTGTCTGATGCCGTTCGTCAGGTCCGCCGCGTTCAACCCACACTTCCAGCAAGGGGAAACCCCATGACCCTGAACCTCACCATTCCGAAGACACTGCACACCGATTTCACGCCGCGCATCACGGTCATCGGAGTGGGCGGCGGCGGCACGAACGCCGTCGACAACATGATCCAGCTCAATCTTCAGGGCGTGGATTTCGTCGTCGCCAATACGGACGCACAGCAGCTGATGCACAGCCGCTCCGACCGGCGGATCCAGCTCGGGCCGCATTTGACACAAGGCCTCGGTGCGGGCGCGAAACCTGAAATCGGTCGTGCCGCGGCGGAAGAAGCGGCCGATGAGCTGACCCGGCATCTCGACGGCGCGCACATGGTGTTCATCACCGCCGGCATGGGCGGCGGCACCGGCACCGGCGCTGCTCCGGTCATTGCGCGCATGGCACGCGAGCGCGGCATCCTCACCGTCGGCGTGGTGACCAAGCCGTTCACCTTCGAAGGCGTACGCCGCGCCCGGTCGGCGGACGCCGGCATTGCCGAGCTGCAGCAATACGTCGACACGCTGATCGTCATCCCGAATCAGAATCTCTTCAGGCTAGCCAACGAGAAGACCGGCTGGAAGGAAGCCTTCAAGATGGCCGACCATGTGCTTTACATGGGCGTGCGCGGCGTCACCGACCTGATGGTCGCACCCGGCCTCGTGAACCTCGATTTCGCGGACATCCGCACCGTCATGGCCGAAATGGGAAAAGCGATGATGGGAACGGGCGAGTCCGAAGGCGAAAATCGCGCCATCCGGGCGGCCGAAGCGGCGATCAGCAATCCGCTGCTCGAGGATACCAGCATGGCGGGCGCACGTGGCCTGTTGATCAACATCACGGGCGGCGACGACATGACGCTGTTCGAAGTGGATCAGGCGGCGAACCGCATTCGCGAGGAAGTCGCCGAAGACGCCAACATCATCTTCGGTTCCGCGGTCGACGACAGCCTGGCCGGACGCATCCGCGTTTCGGTCGTCGCCACCGGCATCGACACGCCGGCGGATGCCCAGGCGGAGGCGCCCGTCATCGGGCCCAGGCTGGTGGCGGTCGCCGGCGGAGGCGCGCAGGCACCGCGTCAGGTGCGGCCAGGTGCGGTCGGCGCGGCCGGCATTCCCGGCATGACAACGGCCCAGCCGGCCGTGGGCAGCCAGCAATCCCACGCCAGCCA
>CAZZVF010000450.1:0-2191 GCA_964657355.1 uncultured Buchnera sp. | reverse complement strand
GCGCCCTGTCGAAGGACGTGACGGCCAAGTGCTACGGCGGCGACATCAGCCGCAAGCGCAAGCTGCTGGAGAAGCAGAAAGAGGGCAAGAAGCGCATGCGCCAGTTCGGCAAGGTGGAGATCCCGCAATCGGCCTTCCTGGCCGCGCTGAAGATGGATGCGTGATTACGGCCGAAAGCCGGGGAATCCGCCCGATTTGGCGCGGCCGGAGGTGACCGGAGGGGTTGCCTGCGAAAGGGCGTCTGCTAGTTTGCGCCCGCGCCGGAAGGATGGCCGAGCGGCTTAAGGCGCACGCTTGGAAAGCGTGTGTGCGTGAAAGCGTACCGTGGGTTCGAATCCCACTCCTTCCGCCAGCTCAGACATTGCGGCAGGATCGCGCAACCACCAGCCGCGCGGAACGACCGATCTCTACGCCACGGCACGCCCGCCCATGCCGCAAAGGGCGTGGTGGGGCGGCGGACGCCAGTCTTGACGGGCTGTCGTCGGCCCGGCCTGCTCACCGCCGAGCGATCACGGCTCAACTCGCCTTGCGCGAGACCGTGAGCGGAAGGTCCAGTTCCACCCGGTCATGCGTCACCTTCGGCGTGATCGCAGCAAAACGACCGAAGGGAGGCGTTGCTTTTATCTTGCCGTTGGAAAAACGGCCAATCTGCGGGCGTCCATTCGGCAAACGGCCACAACCGCGCAGCTGGAAATCCAAGGGTCATCCTGCGAGACTCGTCCGCATGAATAGCCGGCCGGACAGCAGGATGCTTACTCGTTATCGTAGACCCGGCATTCGGTGAGAAGCTGCGGACGGTTCCGACTGGGCAACCGGTCTGGATTGCGATGATCCCCATTAACGAGCCGGTAGTCCGATCGCTGTGGCGCAAAACGTAATCAGGTCGAAGCGGTGCAGTTGCGGGAATGACTGAAGGCATGATGTCAAATCAGGGTGCCCCCCCACTTCGCGAGGATTTTATCAGACGAATGTTTCTTCTCCCGCTGACGCTGCTTCTGGCGGGATGTCCGGGAATCTACGGCGACTTCGTCTATGGATTTCGCCGTGATGCAGACCTCGAGACGATGCCCTCTGTGGCTTGTGTGCGAGAGGCCATCAGATCCACCGCAGGTGTAGCAACCATCGACTTTCGACAGAGCACAGGTAGTCGCCCGCTTACGTGGTCGGGCGTCCAGGCGGCGAATGAGGTCTACAACTTCAGTTTTGGTGGACCTCCGGGCAGCCACATCGGGGGCGCCTTGCAAATAACAAGGAATTACAAATCAGAAATTCGGTTCGAGGAATCTGCCCTGTCCATGGGTGGGCCGCCGTTGCGTGAACAGCTCGACGCCACGCGGCCGGTAATGGAAAGCATCGAGAACACCCTCGCAACTCACTGTGGACTTTCGACTCTGCCAGGCCAGATTCGAGAGTCGTGCATCGGCATGGACTGCAAGCCTAGCGGAAAGGCTTCATAGGCCTATGGCGTAGACATAGTGCTCATCATCGTCGGTCGTGGGCCGCCACTCCGCAGAACTGCGAACCCGGGGCGTAGCCGGTGTTACGCCGCTGGAAGCTGCAGGCGTTCGCAGTAGATCGCCATTCGATATCTTGTGATCCGGCGGCCATGTCGCGGCGGTCGCGCGGGGATCAGCGGTGCCGGGACATTTGGCCAAGGGTGCTCGTCACGCCTCTGCTCTGGTTCGTGGCGAGACAGCCAGCCCCAGAAACACGAGAACAGCCTGGTTGAGGCGTCGAATATCTTCGTCGTCGAGCCGGCCGACGCGCGCGCCAACCTTCGTCTTTGGCACGGTGGTAATCCTGTCCACCATCAAACGGCATGTCGCGCGCAGGCCATTGCGCTCGTTCGGCTCCACGTGCAGGCGGAAGAGAGGCGCGTCGGTCGCATCCTTGGTGAGCGCGCAGACGGTGATAGAGTCGGTGGCTTCAAAACTATCGTCCTGAACGATGACGGCCGGGCGCGGCTTGCCGGCGTAATACCTGCCGCCGGCGACGGTCCATATTTCGCCTCTTCTTAAACGTTGGGGCCTCACGCATCGCCCCAGTCGGCGACGGCATCGATGAACGCCTGATCTTCGACCGCGTGAGCACTGCGCCTCCCCTCCTCTTTCCGGACCAACCATCGCGAAATTTCGGCGACAGCGAAGGACGGCAGGTCGCCACGTCCGGGCTTGGGCGTGCGGGCTCGGGG
>CAZZVF010000449.1:0-2205 GCA_964657355.1 uncultured Buchnera sp. | reverse complement strand
CCCGACCTCTCGGGCACCATGGCCGCCCTCGACCGCGCTTTGTCCCGCGCGGAGCAGTTCGCCGGCGTGCTGGACACGGCTGGCCCGATCGAGGCCGGACCAAAACCTTTCCCTGACAGCGGTCCCGATGACACAGTGGTACCGGCCGTCGAAATCCCGGGCGATGCGATTCTGCAAGGGGGCGCTGGGCCTACGCTGAATGGCGGAATGAGAGATGCCGGCGACACGTCTCATGGCGGCCCGAAGGGAGCCTAGCCCATCCGTCGTCTGGCTTGCTCCGGCCGCTTCCAAGAAACCACAACAAGGGGAAAACCAGTGCAGGACACCACACCCGAAGAGGCCGCCAGGAACACGGCGGAAGCGGCTGTCGATACCGGCAGCAAGCTCGGAAACGCTGCGGTATCCGCTGGCGAGGACCTCACCCGGCGCGCGACGGAGTCGATCGGCCAGTTCACCAAGGCCGCGGCCGAAAGCCAGGCCGCCATGTTGAGCGACATGACGCGGCGTTTCACGGAAATGCGGTTTCCCTCCATGATTCCGGACAGCTCGGCGTTGCTTGCAGCGCATCGCCGCAACATGGAAGTGCTGTCGTCCGCCAATCGCCTGGCACTCGAAGGTGCGCAGACTGTCGCGCGGCGGCACATGGAAATCATGCAGCAGACCATGGCCGAGCTGTCCGAGCATGTGCGCGAGCTGGCTGCGTCCGAATCGCCACAAGCCAAAGCAGCACGCCAGGCCGAGCTGGTGAAGCGCTCCTACGAACATGCGGTGGCGAACATCCGCGAATTGTCCGACCTCATTCAGCGTTCGAACTCCGAAGCGCTCGGCGTCCTCAACGCTCGGTTCAAGGAAGCCATGGACGAGGTCAAGGGCCTGCTGGAGAAATCGGGCGATCATAGCTGACGCGACCACCGACGTTGCGTTGATCCCGAACGAGCGTAGTGGCGCCGCGCGTTCCTACGCCGTGAAGGAAATCTTCCTCACCTTGCAGGGGGAGGGCGTGCAGGCCGGACGAGCGGCGGTTTTCTGCCGTTTCGCCGGCTGCAATCTGTGGTCCGGCCTTGAAGCCGATCGCAATGAAGCCGTCTGCCGCTTCTGCGACACCGATTTCGTTGGCATGGATGGCACAGGTGGAGGCCGCTTCCGTAACGCCGCAGAACTTGCCGCCGCCATTGCCGGGTTATGGCCGGAAGGCAAAAGCAACCGTCTTGCCGTGCTGACTGGAGGCGAGCCGCTGCTGCAGGTCGATGCTGAGTTGATTAAAGCATTGCATGCACAGGGCTTCGAGGTCGCGGTCGAAACCAACGGCACGCAGCTCGCGCCGCCCGGCTTGGACTGGATCTGCGTCAGCCCGAAATCCGGTGCGCCCGTCGTGCTCGAGCACGGCCACGAGTTGAAGCTCGTCTATCCACAGCCGGATGCACCGCCCGGGCGCTTCGAACACCTGGCCTTCCGCCACTTCCTGCTGCAGCCGATGGACGGGCCGGATGCAGCCGCAAACACCCAGGCCGCCATCGCTTACTGCCTCGCACACCCGCGGTGGCGATTGAGCGTGCAGACTCATAAGGTGATCGGGCTGCGATAGGCCGACGGCGCCGGGGAGCCCGCCCATGGATATACACACGACGACAAGTAGCTTGGCGACGACGAACAGCCTGGATGCCTTGTGGATGCCGTTCACGGCAAACCGTCAGTTCAAGTCGGCGCCGCGACTGCTCGTTTCGGCGAGCGAGATGCACTACATGTCGCATGACGGTCGCCGGATCCTGGACGGCACTGCAGGATTGTGGTGCGTCAACGCGGGCCACTGCCGGCCGCGTATTGTGCAGGCGATCCAGCGTCAGGCGGCCGAAATGGATTTTGCGCCGGCCTTCCAGATGGGCCACCCCCTGGCGTTCGAGACGGCCCAGCGCGTTGCGGCGCTCATGCCGGAAGGGCTCGACCATGTGTTCTTTACGAACTCGGGATCGGAAGCGGTCGACACTGCACTCAAGATTGCGCTCGCCTACCACAAGGTGCGTGGCGAAGGGCAGCGCACCCGGCTGATCGGCCGTGAACGCGGCTATCACGGCGTCGGCTTCGGCGGCATTTCCGTAGGCGGAATCGGCAACAACCGCAAACAATTCGGCACCATGCTGGCCGGCGTGGACCATCTTCCGCACACCCATGATCTGGCGCGCAACGCATTTTCGCGCGGTCAGCCGG
>CAZZVF010000448.1:0-2212 GCA_964657355.1 uncultured Buchnera sp. | reverse complement strand
CGTGGTACAGGACGGGCAGACCATCGGCCTCGCCGGTCTGATCACCGACAACGTGTCGCGCGACAACACCGGCTTGCCGTTCCTGAAGGACATTCCGGTGCTCGGCTTCCTCACCGGTACGCAGACCAATACCCGCACCCGCACCGAATTGCTGATCCTGCTGACGCCGCACGTGCTGCACGACCAGCGCGACGCGCGTGCGCTGACCGAGGACCTGCGCGAGCAGCTGCCCCGCGCGGCGATCATGCCCTACGAGCTGCAAAGCCTGCAGCAAGGTGGCTCCGCCGATCCATCGGCAGCATTGCGCCGCCGCCTGAACCTCGCCCCGTAGGCGCCTGTCCGTCATCGAGTCGGGTGACTCGCGCCGAAGACGGACATGTGGTCTAGTTTGCGACAAAGGAAATCAGCGTCTCTTCAAGGCTGCTTAATCTTTTTCCTTTAAGCAGGCTGCATGAATTCGGATCTGCTACCTGCGGCACTGCTCGCATTTGGCTTGATCGTCGTTTCGGCAACGGTACTCATGCTGCCGTTCGGATCGGCGAATTTGCTGGTTCGCGTGCCAGATGCGCAGCATGGTTCGGCCTTGCTCCTGGCAGCCCGTTCAAACGCCTCGCTCATGTCCATCCCCGCTCCCGGTTTTGCCGTTTTGCACGGCGATGCTGCATCTGTGCGTGCAGCATCCGGACTCGCCGTCATTTGGAAAGGCCGTGCCGCATGCTCGATGGATTAAAAGTCTCCGCAACATCAGGTGCGCTCGCGGCACTGCGCCTGCTATCCGTACGCGCCATCGTTGCCCTGGTGTGGGCGCATGGCCCGATCGTCGCGGCGACAGCCTGGTTCGCCTCCAACAACCCGATCCTGCCACTCGCATTGTGGGCCGGCATCGCGGCCGCCGCCACGCTGTTCTATCGCGCCGATCCAGCCAGCGGGCGCACACGGGCGACCACGGCAGCAGCACTGTGCGCCATGCCCGCGCTGCTCGTCATGGCGCTTGACGGTACAGCCTGGCAGATCGACGCGCACATGCATTTCTTCGCCGTGCTCGCCGTCTGCGCGTCGCTGCTCGATGTCACCGCCATCGTGGCCGGCGCCGGGCTGGTCGCTGTTCACCACATCGTCCTCAACTTCGTGTTGCCCGCAATGGTCTTCCCAGGCGGTGGCGACGTCGGCCGTATTGTGCTGCACGCCGTCATCCTGATTTTCGAAGCCGCCGCTCTGAGCTGGCTGGTGCAACGCGCTGCACGCGCCATGATCGCCAGCGAGGCGGCATCGGCCGAAATGGCCACGCTCGCAGCCGAGCGTGAAACGACGGGCTCCGCCGCACGCGAGGCGGCGAGACAGACACGCAACGCCGACGCTGCGTCGATCGCAAACGAACTCGACGACATGGTCGGCGGCATGGCCGAACGCCTGAACAGGTCGTCGACCGAACTCCGCAGTGCCGCGGACCGGCTGGAACTCTCCGTTCGCAGCACCAACGAGCGGGCGGCGGAAGCCGGCGCCGGAAGCGTGGGCGCGCTGGACAGCGTACAGACCGTCGCCGCAGCGACCGGCGAGATGGCGCTCACGGTATCGGAAATCACCCAGCGGGTTGCGGAAGCTGCAAGTGCCGCCGGACAAGCGGTTGCCCAAGCCCATGCGACGGACAGCACGATTCAGGAACTGGCCGATGGTGCAGCGAAGATCGGCGATGTGGTGCGCCTGATCGGCAATATCGCGGCACAGACGAACCTGCTGGCGCTGAACGCCACGATCGAGGCAGCGCGCGCTGGAGATTACGGGAAGGGTTTTGCCGTCGTCGCCTCGGAGGTGAAGACCCTGGCGAGCCAGACCGCGCAGGCAACCGAGCAGATCGGCCGCCAGATCGGCGAAATGCAGGCACTTACCCGCCGGGCCGTCGGCGCAATCGAGGCGATCGGCGCCACAGTCGAGCGCACGAGCGGCATCGCCGATGCGATCGCCGCCGCGGTCGAGCAGCAAGGCGCCTCGACGCGGGAAATTGCCCGTGCGGCCCAGCTTGCGGCAGGGTCGACGCAAGGCGTTTCGGACTCGCTCGAAGGCGTCAATGCCGCGTGTTCGGAATCCGGTGACGCGGTCGGCGGCCTTCGCAACGTCAGCAGTCAAGTGGCACGAGACGGGGAGGCCCTGCGCCGCGAGGTCAATGCCCTGTCCACACGGCTCAGGCGCCAGCCGGAAGCCGCTTAGCCGCTTA
>CAZZVF010000447.1:0-2228 GCA_964657355.1 uncultured Buchnera sp. | reverse complement strand
CGCGATGGCGCGTCCGATGCCCGAGGCGGCTGCGGATGCCCCCGCGCCCGCTGCCTTGGTCGCCGCCTTCCTCGAAGGTGCGGGGCTGCCCGCGACGACGCTGGCGGGCATCGACAGCGAAGCGGCATTCCGCGAAATCGGCCAGATGGTGCGCGCGGCGGTCGAGGGCGTGCGCGACATCATGAGCACGCGCGCGCTGGTGAAATCGGAGTTCCGCGTCGACCAGACCGTTTTGCGCCGCACCGACAACAACCAGGTCAAGTTCGCGCCGGATGCCGAGCGCTGCCTCGCCGCCATGGTCGGCGCCGCCCCGCCCGGATTTCTGCCCGGACCCGCCGCCATGCAGGAGAGCATGGACGACATCAAGCGCCACGAGATCGCCCTTGTCGCAGCGCTGAACAGCGTCTTCGCCGATCTCGGACAGCAGCTCGATCCCGAGACCATCACGCGGCGCGCCAAACAGGAAACCGGTTTCGCCACCATGCTGCCCTATGCGCGCGAAGCGAAATGCTGGGCGATCTTCACCGAGAACTACCGGCTCCTGCAGGAAACCGGCGCCCCCAACACCGGCGGCTCGCTGCTCGCCCCGCTTGCGCACGCCTACGCCCGGCATCTGAAACGGGCGCGATGATGCCAGCCGCCTGCACAATTACCAGCCCGAACGTAAAAGCTTTTCTGAAGCTGCTGCGCTACGCTGAGAATATGCCCAGGGACGACGATGAGGTGTATTATCGCCTGTTCGGCGGAGGTACATTCACGGACAGCAGCAAGCATCCTAACAGACTGGTCAAAATGGGGGGTTACTCATCCACTGCTGCGAGCGCGTACCAGATCCTTTTCTCAACTTGGCTGGAAGCCAAAAAGCTTGGCATCGCATCAGATTTCTCGCCGGCCTCACAGGATGCCATCGCGTTCTCCAAGATTGAGAGTCGGGGCGCACTTGGGGCTGTCTGCGCAGGCAAGCTGGCAGACGCCATCCCCCATCTTCGTAACGAATGGGTTTCGCTCCCCGAGGGCAGCCAGTCTCATCTCTCCATGTCTATTGCGCAGGATCGCTTCCAGAAATACCAGGAGGAGTTTGCGCGATGAAGGCCGTGGCAGGTGCATTCGCCCTAGGCTGCTGCCTGACCTTGCAGGTGGCATCAGCGCAGGACGCCATCCATGTGGAGAAATCCGAACTGATCTGCGGCGGCCATAAGTTCGAAATGACCACGAAATGGCATCGCGCCCCGCCATCGACGCTGGCATGGGACGCCCAGACATTGATCGCCTCCGACGGAAAACCGGTCGACCTGCAGCAATCCCTTGCAAAGACCAGCACAGGCGCCCTTCCGGCGGCCGTGACAGGTTGGCAATGCGTCAGCGGTGCACGCACGGAAATCCTGGTGCTGGCCTATTCCTGCGCGTCCGACATGCAGGATTCCTGTGGCGGCCGCCGGGAGTGGTTCCACCTCGTCAGTCCGGCGGGCGCGGTGCTGGACGCCGGATACACGCCCGCCGACAGCCGCATGGATGCTCTCCTCGACCAGCTCGGCATCGCCAGGAAGCTGAGCGCAGGCCTATCACTTCAGGATATTATCAAGTGACATTCGTTGACAGCCTGGCAACGCGTCTGCGCTGCCGTACGATACTCGCACTTTGCCAGGCGACCCTCGCCGCCTGCATGCTCGCGGCCTGCACGGCGAGTCCGCCGACTACAGTGCACCTGACGTTGCGCGCTGCCAAAGCACTCAATCCCGACGAAACCGGCCTGCCCAACCCGGTGCAGACCCACATCTACATGCTGAAAGGCGCCGAGACGTTCGACAACACGGACTACTTCCAGCTCGTCGACAAGGAAAAGTCCGTGCTGGGCGGCGATCTTCTCGCCCAGGACAACGAGATGCTGCGCCCGGGGCAGACGCGCGAGCTGAGCCTGCCGGTGCCGCCGGGCACCAAGACCGTCGCCGTGTCGGCCGCCTTCCGCAATATCGACAAGGGAACCTGGCGCGCCACCGTGCCGCTCACCAAGAAGATCACCGCCGATTTCGGCGCGCAGTCGCTGCAGCTGACAGCGCCGAAATGAAGTGCCTCGTGCCAGCATGATCGCCGCCCGATGAATTCCGCCAACCGCGTAGTCTGGACGGAGGGCATGTTCCTCCGCGTGCAGCATTTCCAGCAGGCCGACCGCTGGACTGAGACGCTCGTGCAATCCGCCGTGCGCGACATCCAGCCGCATCGCTGGGGCG
>CAZZVF010000446.1:0-2235 GCA_964657355.1 uncultured Buchnera sp. | reverse complement strand
AGTCGTCGTGGCGCTGCCGTGGAGAACCTGGCCCATAGTGCGTCCTTCCATGCCTGCGAGAAGATTGCACCATCAAACCCTGGGATCAAACACCTAGCAGGCTGCTGAAAAAGTCCCTCGGCACAGCGACGATGGAAAGAAACGAATCACATGGTCCTCGTTCCTGAACCAACGATGCGCACCCTCGCCCGTGCACGAATTATTGTGTCGTCTGGTCGGGCCAGAAATCATTTTTCAGCAGCCTGCTAGAGCATCATCCGACCAGACGGGATCACCCGCCGGATAAAGATGCTCGCTAAAACAAAGAGCTAAAGCATTTTCGGGCAGCCATCCTGATCCAATAAGGTCGGAAAATGCTCTAGTCTAGCTGGGGAGCCAGACGGAGAACGTGGCGCCATTCCCCGGCTCGCTCTCGATGAGCAGGGTGCCGCGGTGGCGGTTGACGATGTGCTTGACGATGGCGAGGCCGAGGCCGGTGCCGCCGGCGGCGCGGGAGCGGCCGGCGTCGACGCGGTAGAAGCGTTCGGTAAGGCGCGGCAGATGCTGGCGCGGAATGCCCGCGCCGTCATCCGCCACCGACAGCACGACACCGGGGCGCGCCGGCCATTTGCCACCTGGTGTGGCCGCTTCGAGCCGCACCGTGACGGTGCCGCCCTCGCGGCCGTATTTCAGGCTGTTATCGAGCAGGTTCTGCAGCACCTGTTCGAGCTGGTCGGTGTCGCCGGTGACCTGCGGCAGGTCTGTCTGCATGTCCAGCACCATGGCGACACGGCGTTGCTGGATGCGGATCTCGAAGGCCGCGAGCATGCGTTCGGTCAGCTCGGCCAGGTCGATCTTTTCGGCCGGCAGCTGATGCTCGGTGATTTCGATGCGCGACAGGCTGAGCAGGTCGTCGATCAGGCGGTTCATCCGCTCCGCCTGCTCGGCCATGATTTCGAGGAAGCGCGCCTGGGCCGGCGGATCGTCGGCGGCGGGACCGCGCAGGGTGGCGATGAAGCCGATCAGGCTGGCGAGCGGCGTGCGCAGCTCGTGGCTGGCGTTGGCGACGAAATCGGCGCGGGTGCGTTCGACGGCGCGTTCGCGGGAGCGGTCGGACAGCAGGGCGAGCACGCCGCCGCCACCGGACAGCGGCGAGTCGAGCGCCACGATCATCGCCTGCACCTCGCGCGGCACCGGGACAGGCAGGCGGAGCTGGGCCATCTGCGGCGCGGCGGAAGCGCCCGGCGCGGTGGCGCGATCGATGGCGAGGCGCAGTTCGGGATGGCGCACCACCGCCTGGATCTCGCTGCCGAAAGCCGCCCGGGCGGCGGCATTGGCGCGCTGCACGGTGCGGCCCGGGCCAAGTACGATGAGCGGTTCCGGCAGCCGCTCGACGATCGACTCCTCCGCCCGCGACAGGCGTTCCACCTGCCCTGCCCGCTCGGCCATGCGCTCGGAGAGCAGCCGGGCTTCAGAGAGCACATTGTGGGGCAGGAGCACGGGCGCGCGGTCCGGCACCAGGCGATCGCCGGAGCCTGCCCGGTGCAGGATGTCGGCGAACCGGCGCATGTCCTGCGTCCACAGCAGCGCCATGACGCAGGCGGCGAGGGTTGTGGCGCAACAGAGGGCGAGTGCGGCGCCCGGGTCGGCGGCGCCGCCAGCCGCCATGATGGCCGAACCGGTCACCGGCACCGCCGCGATGCAGGCGGCGATGCGCAGGGCGGACGCGGCCACCGGGCTTCTCCTCAGGCCCCCAAATGTCCCGTCACGATCCCGGCGAGGACAGGTCCGCCGGCGAGGACAGGTCCGAAGGTGCGGGCCCTACGATGTGCGAGCCGCCGCCCTCGTCGATCTGGAACACGGCCAGGGCGCGCCGGACATGGCCGTCGGGCAGTAGGGTCATGGCGCCATCGACGCCGGAGAAGCCCTCGTTACGGGTGAGTGCGGCGACCGAGAAATCGTTTTCCTGGGCGAGGGCGCGGCCGATGAGTTCGGCGTCGAAGGCGAGGTCCGCGATGGCCGGGGCCGCGAACCCGTAGGCGGTCTGGAACGCGTGGGCGTATTCGGCGCGCGGCGCCGGGTCGAGTGCTGCATACCAGGCGCCGGACAGGCGGCCGAGGCGGCCGGCCTGCGTGGCCCACAGGGCGGGGCCGAGGATGCGCACCTGGGGCGGGGCGATTTCGAGCCCGGGCAGCTTGCCGGCGACCTGGCGCAAGGTTTCGCCGGTGGCGCCGAGCACCAGGGCGTCGAACGGCG
>CAZZVF010000445.1:0-2241 GCA_964657355.1 uncultured Buchnera sp. | reverse complement strand
GCCATCAGCGTGCTGGTCTCGCGGCGCAACGAGTCGAGATCGTCGCGCAGCCGCTGGCACTGCTCGATCTGGCGCGCCATCTGGCGGCCTGCGCCGTCGGCAGCACTGCGCAGGTGTTCGACACCGCTCTCCGCCTGCCGTGTGCTCTCGTTGAAGCTTTCCACAAGTCCCTCCAGCACTGCACGATCGCGTTTCAGAACCCCGAGCGCTCGCTCCAGCCGCATTGCGTGGAACAGAGTCGTTCCAAGCAGCAAAACCAGAACAACCTCGAGCAGCCATTGCGCGCCTCCCATTCTGATCTCCTCAGGTTAGCGAAACGTTGGCGGCGGACGGCATCTGTTCACGCATCTTGCAGAATCAACGGAGAGCGCTCGAGCGAACTCTCGATCCGCACGGCGACCTTGTTCTTTCGCCTGCCGATCCGGCCCTGGAACAACCTTACTGTGCCGCAACGGATCTGCACCGGTGCACCGGCCGATGTATTCAGCAGGATCCGGTCGCCCGGCTTCAGATTGACCACGTCAGCCAGCCGCATGACCTGCTCGTCCAGCACCACTTCCAGGTCGATATCGGTCGCCCACAACTCCTCGGCGAGATGCGTCTCCCAGATGCTGTCGCGGCCGAATTTTTCACCCATGAACTGCTGAAGCAGCAGTTCGCGCACCGGCTCCAGAGTCGCATAGGGCAACAACATTTCCATGCGGCCGCCACGATCTTCCATATCGACGCGCAAGCGGCCGAGGACGGCTGCATTGGACAAGCGTGAAATGGTGGCGAAGCGAGGGTTCACCTCCAGGCGCTCGAAACGGAACGTCACCGGGCAGAGCGGGTCGAACGACGCCGAAAGATCCGCCAGCACGACATGGATCAGGCGCTCCACGAGATTGCGTTCGATCGTCGTGTAAGGCCGCCCCTCGATGCGCATGGCGGCGGTGCCGCGGCGCCCTCCAAGCAGCACATCCACGATCGAGTAGATCAGCGCGCTGTCGATGACCATGAGGCCGTAATTGTCCCACTCTTCTGCCTTGAAGACGGCGAGCATGGCCGGCAGCGGAATGGAATTCAGGTAATCCCCGAAGCGCAGCGAGAGAATGTTGTCGATCGATACTTCGACGTTGTCGCTCGTGAAATTTCGCAGGCTGGTCGACATGATGCGAACCAGCCGGTCGAACACGATTTCCAGCATCGGGAGCCGCTCATAGGACACCAGTCCCGAACTGATGATCCTCTGCATGCCGCTGATCGTTTCGCGACCTTCGGGGCCCTCGTCGAACCCGAGCAGGCTGTCGATCTCAGCCTGGTTGAGCACGCGCGCGGGTTGCGCCGAAGCTTCAGGAGCGTCGGTTGCCGCGGTGAGCGCCTCGTCGTCAAGATCGGCGCCCCATGCCGCGGCGAGTGCGTCGTCTTCTTCGCTCATTCGATGAGCATTTCGACGAAGAGGACATCGGTGACGCGGGCCGGGGCGACTGCAATCGTGGCGCGCCCGATCAGTTCTTCGCGCAGGCGGTAACTCCCCTCGGAGCCGCGGAGTTCCTCGGGACGCATGTCGCGCAGATAGGTCTGGAACAGGTCCATGATCCGGGGCATGGCGGCCTGCACGGCGGTTTCATCGGCATGGCCGGGCAGTTCCAGCTTGGCGTGCAGTTTCAAATACGTCTGGCGTTTTCCGGCTACGTTGAGGTTCGCTACGATCGGCGGCACGTCGACGTACACCGCGCTCGCGGCCTCTTTCGGAGCTTCGGCAGCAGCGGTTGGTTTGGCGCCGGCCGCCTTGTGGCCGAGCAATGACGGAATGAGGCCGCTGAACCAGCCGCCGGCACCAACCGCAAGAAGCAATACCGGAACGGCAATAAGCAGAAGCTTCTTGCGCGAACCGGATGGCTTCGGAGTTGCCAGCGCATCGGGAGGATGAGGATCGGCCATGGACGCATGATGCGCCGGCGAGGTTAACCAAACGTATTTCCGGGAGGGTTGTCAGCGCGCCACGGCGGTCTCGGTGAAGCGCTTCAAAGCGCCACGCAGCCGGCAAGCCGCAGCACATCGGCCGGCGAGTGGCCCTCTTCGCGCAGCTTGCAGATCGTTGGGGCAGAGTGGCGCTTTGCCAAGCGCCTGCCGTCCGCACCGGCAATGAGAAGGTGATGCGCATAGGCGGGCGCAGGCCAGCCCATCAGGTGTTGCAACAACCGGTGCACGCTCGTCGCCGGCCGCAAATCCATGCCGCGGGTGACGAGCGTCACGCCC
>CAZZVF010000444.1:0-2250 GCA_964657355.1 uncultured Buchnera sp. | reverse complement strand
GTCTGCGGCAAATAGCCGAGCAGGGTCGCCGCGAAGAACTGGCGCGCCGGCACGCCCGAGACGCCGGCGAGCAGGTTCAGCAGCAGGTTGTTGCCCACCGGGAGCAGCCGGAGCGTCAGCGTCGCGGTGAACGGTTTCGCCTGGAGCAACCGGTCTATCCGGCCACCCAGGCGGCGCCGCGCCCAACCAGGGGCAACCCAGCGGGCCCACCAGAAATCCGCGGCGCATCCGAGCAGCTGGGCCAGCATCGCCAGGCCGCCGCCGCGCCAGGCGCCGAACGCATAGCCGCCGGCAAAGGCGATCGCCAGCCTCGGAGCTCCCCCCGCTGCCAAAAGCGCGCCCACGACCACGAACGAGGCGGCGCCTGCGGGCGTCGGACGCGAACCGTGCAGCGCATCGGCGCCCAGCAGCCGCAGCGCCAGTCCCGCCCCGGCAAGCCCCACCAGCAGCACAAGGCCCTTGAGCCAGGGAAAGACGGCGTTTTGCGGCGGCGCTTCAGCCAGTGGAGCCAAAGCCGCCCGCTCCGCGCGTCGAGGCCAGGGAGAACGCCTCCACCGTCTTCATAACCGGGCGCACGACAGGCACGAACATCATCTGCGCGAAGCGTTCGCCCGGTTCCAGCACCACGTCTTCGGTGCCCCGGTTCCAGGCGCTGACCATGATCGGGCCGGTGTAGTCCGCGTCGATCAAGCCGACCAGGTTGCCCAGTACCAGGCCCCGTTTGTGGCCGATGCCGGAACGCGGCAGCAGCAGCGCCGCCAAATGAGGGTCGGCCATGTGGATGGCAAAGCCCGCTGGCACCAGCACAGGTGTGGTATGGGGCCGGATGGTCAGCGCCGCGTCGAGGCAGGCATGCAGGTCGATGGCGGCCGCCGCGTCGCTCTGGTAGCGCGGCAGGCCCCATTCGTGCAGCCGTGGGTCGAGGATCAGCAGCTCGATGTCCGGCGTCATCCGTGATCCCCGTCGGCGGGCATCGGGCGCAGGTTGGCAGCCGGTGAAGCGGCGTCGCGCTCGCGTTGCGCCTGCTCGGCGCGCGCGAGTTCGCTGGCCAGAAGTTTGGCCAGTGCGTCGGAGCGGAATGGCTTCTGCAGGGTTGCACGCACGTGCGGGCTGATGTCGTTCACGGCTGTGGCGCTATAGCCGGTCATCAGGATGACAGGAAGGTGCGGCTGCGCAGCGTGGATTTCCCGGGCAAGATCGATGCCGGTCATCTGCGGCATGGTGAGGTCGGCCAGCACGATGTCGACGGGTACGCCGGTCCGGAGCAGCAGGAGTGCCGACGGGCCGTCGTCGGCTTCGCTGATGATGGCGCCAAGCGATTCCAGCATGCCGCGCGCGATCTCTCGCACATCGGCATCGTCATCCACCAGCAGAAGCCGCGCGCCGCGCAGTTCTTCCGGCGCCAGCTCCGGCATGGTCGGGACGGGGACCCAACTCGGCCGGGCCGTGGCGCGGGGCAGCAGGACGCGGACCGTAGTACCGAATCCTTTCGTGCTCGAAATCCGCACGCCCCCGCCAAGCTGCTGCGCGGTGCCAAGCACCTGGGGCAGGCCCAGCCCCGATCCCCTGCCGACATCCTTGGTGGTGAAGAACGGCTCGAACGCGCGTGCCAGAACCTGCGGCGTCATGCCCTCGCCGGTGTCCGTCACGATTAGTGCAACGTAATCCCCCGGCGGCGGATCGTCGGAAGGTGCCACCAGCACCGTGTTCTGCGTGCCGATCTCCACGGTGCCACCGCCGCCCATGGCATCACGCGCATTGATGGCGAGATTGAGCAGCACGAGCTCCAGCTGCGGCGCGTCCGCCATTGCTGTCCAGGCGGCCGGATCGAGCCGCGTCACCACTTCGGTGCCACGCCCTAGGGTGCCCTGCAGCAGCTCGCTCATGCCGAGCACGAGCGCGTTGAGGTCCACCGGTTCGGCGCGCAGGTGCTGGCGCCGGGAGAAGGCGAGCAGCTGGCTGGTCAGGCGCGCGCCTCGTTCCGTCGCGCGGGAGGCGTTGGCGACCAGCATGGCCGGCCGGCCCGGTGGCACGTGCGGCCCGAGCAGGTCGAGGCACCCTGAGATGGCCATGAGCAGGTTGTTGAACTCGTGCGCCACACCGCCGGTAAGCTGGCCAACCGCTTCGAGCCGTTGCGACCTGCGTCTGGCCTCCTCCGCCTCGAGCCGTGCGGAGACGTCCTGTGCCGTGGTCACGCTGAGCGCCACGCGACCTTCTGCGTCGTACAGCGGCCCCGCGCTCACCTCGATG